>JBFMDZ010000006.1 GCA_040753555.1 bacterium | reverse complement strand
ATTTAATATATCGGCATTTTTTCCTTTTTTTTAAAGATAAAATTTTAGTTTTTCTCTTTTTGAATAAAATAAAGTGTTAAAAACCTAAGCAGGATTTGTTTCTACAAACTTATGGGTAAGTTCCAGTAGGTACTGCTGAGAAATGGTTTACGCAATACCAAAACCCTTATCAATTCTACCTGGGATGGGTAAATGGTGGATGGCAGTGGGCAATTACAAGGATGAACTGTGGGAACGCAAATGCAAAACGAGTATATATAAGTGGTGGATGGCAGACAGTTACCTTTTATGTTTATCCTTGGTAAGAATTAACACAGAGAAAGGGAGGGGGTAACTCCTCCCTTTTTTATAAAAATGCTTGAGATTATAAAGGAATCTTTAAAATCCCTATCTTTTTCTAAAAGGTGCTTGTTTCTTTCTATTTCTTTTATTCCAATAACAATAGGGTGTGTAATTCTTCTTTTCTCTATTACATCAACTATAAGTAACAGGATATTAAAGGATATTGAAGATATGGGAGCGGATATATTGAGATTAGATCCAACGGATTCTAATAAAATTGACCCGGATAAGCCGGTCAACTATTTTAATCTTACTTATGAAGACCTTTTATATATCAAAAGAAGATGCAAGTTTATAAAGGCAATTGCAATGCTTTCTTCGGGAGATTTGGGTGGTAGTAGTTGGCCGGTTGGGGTTCTTGGAAAAAAATACTCTAGGATAGAACCAATTGGGGGAATGTTTCTTGGAACCCTGCCTGATTATCAAAAGATAAAGAATTTGAAGGTAATTAAAGGAAGATTTATCAATAGGCTAGATTTAAAACTAAAGAGAAGGGTTTGTGTATTGGGAAATACCACCTATATCTTTTTAAGGGAAAAGAATATAATTGGTAAAAAGATAAAGGTAGCACTTTCTCCTGAAGATATGGCGTATTATGAAAGAAATAAAAGAGATTCTTTCCCCTTACCAAAAGAACCCTTTACTGTTATTGGTGTATTAGCAAGAGAGAATCCTTTTGCATTACCTATTTTTAGCCAGGAGTGGTGGTGTGATGATAATCAAGGGATATTTATCCCCTATACAGTAGTAAGTGAGGTTTTAGAGCCATCAGACCCTAAATATAAGGGTTTTCTAGGAGAGGTATTTATTAAAATAGCAATAAAAAAGGATAAGGCTTTGGAAAAGGGGATTAAATATAAGAGAATTACCTCGGAAAAGGAATTTAAGGAATGGCAGGAGAAGATAAAAAGGGGTAAATGGGTTTATGATGAGAAAGAGGGTCTTAATGTCCACAAAAGTGTGGAAAAAGAGGCATATGAGATTATAAATGTTTTAAAAGAAAGATATGGCAAGGATAAAAAGTTTTGTATATCATCGGCAGGTCGCCTCCTTGATGAACTAGAATCCCAAACCAAACAGGCAAACACATTCATTGCCACCATTGGTATAATAAGCCTCATTGTCAGCATTATCAGCATCTTAAGTATGATGCTTTTGTCGGTTCATCATAGAACATCTGAGATAGGTGTCCGAAGGGCATTTGGGGCAAGGAAAAAGGATATATTCTTTCAATTCTTAAAAGAGGCAATGGTTATCTCAGGAACGGGTGGAATAATTGGCATTGTCTTTGGGATAATTGGGGCAAATCTTATTGGCTGGTATGCCTCTTGGGAGATGGTAATTCCTTGGTATAGCATTGTCCTTGCCCTGGCCTCTAGCTTTATAATTGCCATTATTGGAGGAACATACCCTGCTTATCGTGCTTCTTGCATTCCTCCAGCAAGGGCTGTAAAATATGAATAATGAAATGGATTTTTCTCTTTTTCCCAACTTTGCTCTTTGCAGATTCATTAAATACCTTTATAACCCTTGCCTTGGAAAATAACCCTGAGCTAATTATAGAAAAATATCAATTAAATAAGCAAGAGGTCTCATTAAAAAAGGCAAAAAAGGCCGAGTTTTATCCTGAGATTTCCCTTTCTCTTACCACATCTTTATCAAAGGAAACTGTTGAGCTAAAGGATGAAGAGGGAAAGGAATACAAGCAGACAACAAAAACAAAGGAAAAGCCTACATTAGAAGCAATAACAGGCATATCAAGACCTCATCCCTTGGGTGGAAAGCTTAAGCTAAACCTTAAGCTATCGGATGTTATAGACGAGAAAGACAAGGAAAAGGGGGAACTTTCCATAGAATCAGAAGAGCCTATTTCTCTTTATCAAAGAAAGGTTATAAAAGAGCCATTATTGGATGAAAAGGAAGATCTTTTACTTTCTGAAATAAGCCTTAATAAAAAAATAGAGGAGACAATCTATAATGTCATTTCATCCTATTGTGAATTGCAAAGGCTTTCATCCTCTATTATTGTAAAAGAAAATGAATTTAATGACCTAATGGGCACATTAGAGATAGCAAAGGCAAAGCTTGAAAAGGGAATAATCCCAGAGCTTGATCTATTCCAAATCTCCCTCCAGCTTAAGAGCTCTGAGATAGAGCTTTCTGGATTAAGAAGGGAAAGGGAAGAAAAGGAAATAAGATTCCTTCAGCTTTTAGGAATTAAGGAGTTAGGAGAAAGGATTGAGAAGGAAAATTGGGAAAAAAGGATAGAAAGATTGAAAGGGCTAAAGATTATGGAAGATAATCTGGAGATTAAGATAAAGGAGATTGAAATAGAAAGGTTAAAAAGGGGTCTAAAGGAGGCAAAATCAAAAAACTCGCCTATTTTTATCCCTTCCTGGACAATTATCAAAGAAAAGGAAAGAAAAGAGGAAAAGATTGGGCTTTCCCTTAAATTTTATCTCTATGACAAGGGAATAAAGAAGGAAGAGATAAAGATACAAGAGGCATCATTAAAGCAAGAGGAGATTTCCTTGCAAAGCCTTGTTTCAGATATAAAGATAGAGATTTCTGAGCGAGAAAACGGAATAAAGGATAAGGAAAAAAGGATTCTTGTTCTTAAAGAGAACATCCAATTGGCAGAGAAAATCTATGAGATTACAAAGATAAAGCAAGAAAGGGGGCTTATTTTTTCCAAAGAGATGTTAGAGGCAGAGCAAGATGTAACAAAGCAAAAGAATGAGCTTATAAACCAAGAGATCGGGCTATTCCTTGATTATATAGAGCTAAAAAAGCTAAAGGGAGGGTTATACAATGCTTATCAAGAGAATCTTTTTTAGCTTTTTATTTATTATTATCGGCTGGATGCTTTGTAGCCTATACAATACAATGAAAAAAAAGGAGGAAATTCCCCTGGTTACAACCATCACAGTAAAGAGAGAAAGGCTTAAGGAAAAGATTAGCCTTTCAACCAAGGTCTCTTTGAAGGATATAATAAATTTAACCTCTTTCGCTAATTCATTTGTTGAAAAGATCTATGTAAAGCAGGCCGATGTAATAGAAGAAGGTTCTCTTCTTATTGAATTAAAAAAAGATGAGCTTTTGAATAGCTTAAGAAAAGAGGAGCTAAACCTTGAAAAACAAAGGAAAAGGGAGGCACAATTAGAGGATATCCCCAATCATCCTGAGGTAATTGATAAAGATGAGGAGATAAAGAGGCTAGAATGGGAAAAAAAGAGGGCAAAGGATGAACTTGAGGATGCAAAGAGCTTATACTCAAAGAAGGCAGTTGCTTTTAGGGAGCAAGAGGCAAAGGAGCTTGAGGTAAAGAGGCAGGAAATAAGCCTAAATAAGGCCATCCGTGAAAAGGATGAGCTTTTAAAGAGGCTTATTGATGAAAAGAAAGAGACAAATGTAAATATCAAGGATAGCCTTTTAAAGATAGATGAATTAAAGAAGCAACTTGAAGGCTGTAGGGTTATCTCGCCTATCTCTGGGGTTATTAAGAAGATAAATGTTGAAAAGAATAGTAAAGTAGAGATTGGAAGCATACTCTTATCTCTTGCTTCAACCGATGAGCTTGTGGCAAGGGGCTCTTTAAAGGAGACAAACTTCTTTTTGGTAAAATACGGTCAAAAGACAGAGCTTTATTCAGAGGCCTTGGGAAAAAGGTTTAAAGGCATTGTGCTTAAGGTTACCTCTGCTTCTACAAAAGAGCAAAAGGAAGAACAAGAGGGATGGGAGATGGTATCTTTAATTAAAGACCCAAGCGGATTAAGGGAGGGGATGGAATTATCCTGCGATATTATTATAAAAGAAAAGGAAAAGGAATCCCTGGTTATCCCACCTGAGGCATTGTATGAGGAGGATTCTGTCTTAGTGGTTGAAAAAGGAAAAATAAGGAAAAAGAAAATAGAGGTAGGCGAATCAACCACAGATAGCATTGAGATTCTCTCAGGGCTAAAGCAAGGCGAAATGGTGGTTATCCAATATGAGGAAGAAATAAGGGAGGGGATGAGGGTGAAGGTAAAATAAACGATGATTGAGCTTAAAAACATTAGCAAGACCTATTTTCTAAAAGCCTCAAGGGTTGAGGCATTAAAAAATATTTCCCTTGAGATAAAAGGGGGTGATTTTGTCTCGATTATGGGCCCATCTGGCTCGGGAAAGTCAACCCTTCTTTCCATTATTGGCTGTTTGGATATTCCAACCTTAGGAAGCTATATCCTTGATGGAAAAGAGGTTTCATCCTTAAGTGATGACGAGCTTTCTTTAATCCGCAATAAAAAAATAGGCTTTGTCTTTCAGGCATTCCATCTTCTCCCAAGGTTCAATGCACAAGATAATGTGGGGCTTCCCTTAATCTACAAAGGTGTTTCGAAGAAACAAAGGGAAGAGAGGGCGAATTTCTGCCTTTCAGAGGTAGGATTAGGAGATAGGCTATTTCATAACCCATCTGAATTATCGGGTGGAGAACAGCAAAGGGTTGCCATTGCCAGGGCATTAGCAAATTCACCGCAGGTTATTTTGGCCGATGAGCCAACCGGGAATCTTGATTCAAGCTCTAGTGAGGAGATAATGTCTATCTTGTCAAGACTTAATGAGAAAGAGGGAATAACCATTATTGTGGTAACCCATAATATAGCAGTTGCCAATAGAACAAAAAAGGTCT
The DNA here is from genome assembly GCA_040753555.1 of bacterium. Taxonomy (NCBI): domain Bacteria; species bacterium. Next base: position 28,797 of record JBFMDZ010000006.1, on the reverse strand, counting down.
ATCATTTAAAGGATGGGTTTTTTGTAAATGAAAGCATCTGACCTTTTCTTTTTGGCAAGAAAAGACCTAGGAAGCTTTAAATTAAGGTCTTCCCTTATAATCCTGGTTATTTCAATGGGAATTCTCTCAAGCACAATAAACCTTTATTCTGTTTCAAAGAGGATAGATGAGCTTATCAAAACCTTTTCTCAAATGGGCTCTAATCTTATTTCTATCTGGGTGCAGGATGAGAATATTACCTTAGATAAGCTTTCTTTCCTCTCTAATTATTTTCCCAATCTCTCATACAATGTTGAAACCTATAAGAAAATAAAATACATAAGGAAAGAAAAGGATGTGGTCATTATAGGAACAAATCCAGAATATAAGCTTACCAACTCAGTCAAGCTAGAGAGGGGAAGGTTTCTTTATCCTTCTGACCTTAAAGAGAAAAGAAGGGTCTGTTGTTTGGCAGAAGATTTAGCAAATTCCCTTAAAGCTAAAATGGGAGGAAGGATAAAAATAGAAAATGATAATTTTCGGATAATTGGGATATTTAGGGAAGGGGCATTAAGTGCAAGGAGACAACAACAAATGGCAATGCTCATTCCAATATCTGTATTTAATGAGATAGTAGAAAAAAAGGGCATGCCTTCAATGATCATTCCCTCCTTTGGAAAGCCTGAGATTGTCTCAAAACAAATAGAAAAGATGCTTAAAAAACGCTTTCCCTCCCAAAAGAAGGCAAAAAGATTGAGAAGAGAAAGGTTCTTTGTGGTCGGGGCAGAAGGCTTAAGGGAGGTAGTAAAACAGCAAGAGTTTATAGGGAGGATGACAATTTTAGGCATAGGCCTGGTTACCTTGCTCTTGGCAGGGGGTGGGATAATCAATCTCATTATGCTCTCTGTAAGGCAAAGATACAAGGAGATTGGGATAATGAGGGCAATGGGTGCAAAGAGGGATGATATATTCTATCTTTTTCTCATTGAAGGGTTTTTGCTTTCTTTATATGGCTTGTTATTAGGGGGATTTATTGGACTTTGTTATGTAGCTTTAAAAGGAGGGGCTAGACTTGACCTTTTCTTTAAGGCATTGCTTTACTCAAGCATTATCTGCTTCCCTCTTTCTCTTTGTGGATATTGGCCATCATCCTTGGCATCGCGAATTTCACCCTGTGAAGCAATGAGGGCTTAATGTTTTATCAAATCAAGAAGCTTAAGTGTTTCAGGGTCTGTAGGAAAATAGCAAGAATATCCTTTGCCTCCTTTAGGGCATTTTCATAATCCTCTGTTTGGATATAAATGGCAACCAGGTTTCTTCTCATTAAAAGATCGCATGGATTTATCCTTAATAGGAAGATACCATGTCTCTTCCCATTTCCAAAAGGTTTTAGTAACTATTTGTTGAGTATCTTAACCGATAACGGTCTTGAATTTAGCTATAAGGCTTTGCCAAAAGGAAAGAAAACCAAAAAGATTCATCCTTTTGATAAAATTTGTCAAAAAAATAAAATCCAACATAGAACCATTAAATTCAAGCAGGGTTGGACTAATGGGATGGTAGAAAATTTCAACAAAAGATAAAAAATAAAGCCTTGACAAAATATAGGTTCCAAAGTATAATTGAATTAAATGATAAACTTATTGACTTTATTGATGACTATAATCAAAATAAAAGGCTTAGGAGTTTGGGGTATAAAACTTCATCTCAATACCTAAAAGATGAAAAGAATATTACAACACAACGTATCGTTAGCTAACACATAAGCACGAAATTCTAAACAAATTCAAAGCACAAAATCCAAATGACAAAACAATGGGCGATGTTTTGGATTTTGAACATTTGGATTTTGATATTGTTTAGGATTTAGGATTTTGAATTTAGGATTTTATTATTTTTCGCTTGTCATAAGGTGAGTAGATACGAATAAAATGAAGAGGATTAGCCAGTATTTACTCCTTGTGTTCTTATTCTTAACCCCTCCCCTTTGGCTTGACTCTAGCCAGATAACTATTGCCGTGATTACATCTGGTAAAAGCAGTGCTTACTCCCAGGCTTTGGAGGGGTTTTTGAAATTGTTAAAAGAAAAGAAGGTGGATGCCAAGATTTGGGAATGTAATTTAGAAGAAAAAGAAGAAGAATCTAAAGCCATTATTAGACAGATAAAACAAAAAGCCCCTGACTTTATTTTTACTATTGGCTCAAAGGCAACCATTTTAGCCTATGAAAATATAAAAGATATTCCTATAGTTTTCAGTATGGTTCTTGCTCCTGTAGTTACATCTACAAATATCACGGGTGTTACCCTGAATATTCCTGTTGAAGCAACACTTAAAACCTTAAAAAGGATTCTACCAAAAGCAAAAAGGATTGGGCTAATATATTCAGAGAAAAGCGAGGGTATAGTCAAAACATTCACGGCATATGAAGAGATGGATCTTAAGCTTATTAGCAAAAAGATAAAATCAGAAATGGAGTTTCCTGATGCCCTTAAAAATATAAGTAAGCGTATAGATTGTTTCTTGATGCATGCCGATCCTTCTGTCTACTCAATGCCATCTACGCAATATCTCCTTAAGACAAGCCTTGCAGCAGGCTTGCCTGTTATAGGGCTTTCTTTATCTTATGTAAAAGCAGGCGCGCTTTTTTCCCTTGACTGCGATTATGAGGACATAGGTAAGCAATCCGCAGAAATAGCCTTAAGAATCTTAATGGGAGAAAGAGCTGACTTAATCCCCTTCTTACATCCAAGAAAGCAAAACCTTTGCTTAAACCTCATTGTCGCCGAGAGATTGGGCATTAAAATCCCCAAAAAGATTATTAAGGAAGCCTTAGTGGTGATTAAGGAATGAAAATATCTACTAAAATAACCCTGATTCTCTTTTTAATAATCCTTTTCTTTGGATTATTTCTGGGAATTTATATTGTTAATCTGGCAAATAAGGAGTTAAATGCTGAGCTTGAGGAAAGGGCAAAAGCACTTATAGATAACCTTGCCTTCAATAGTGAATATCTAGTTCTTGTGGGAGACAAAGAATCCCTTGCTAAATTGGGCAGTGGAATACTCAAGCAAAAAGACATTATTTTTTGCAAGATTCTTGACATGGCTGGCAATCCTTTACTTCAGGCTGGGAAAGACCAACAAGGAGGTGTGAAGAAATTTGTCTCACCTATTTTTACACAGAAAAAGATTGAGGCAGAGGAAGAAATAATGCTGGGCATAGCAAAGATAGGGAAAGAAGAAATCGGCAAGGTTCATTTAACGGTTTCTCTTAATAGCCTTAACCAGAAATTAAATAGGATCAGGGCAGCGATTATAATAACATTATTCGTGATTTTAGTCATAGTATTTTTAGCTGGTTCTCTTCTTATAAGGATTGTTTTAGATAGACCCATTCACCAATTAGTTATGGGTACTGAGAAAATTGCTGCCGGTTATCTTGATTACGAAATACCCATTAAATCTCAGGATGAGATGGGTAATTTAGCGAATGCCTTTAATAAGATGACAAAGGAGCTAAAGTCAGGAAGGGAAGAATTGGAGAAATATCACTCTCACCTTGAGGAATTGGTAAGCGAGAGAACAAATGAGGTAGAAAGGGTCAATGAACAGCTACAACAGGAAATAATCAAGCATAAGCAGACAGGGGAAACCCTTTCCCAAAAGCTTAAAGAGATTGAGGCAATAAATCAAGAGATGGATGGCTTTACCTACACAGTCTCTCATGACCTGAAGGAACCACTGAGGGGGATTGAGACATTTTCAAAGTTTCTTTTGGATGACTATTGGGACAAGCTGGATGACGAGGGAAAGGATTATTTAAGAAGAATATCAAGCGGTGCAAATCGGTTAAAGCTATTTATAGATGACCTCCTCTCATTATCAAGAATATCCAGAATAAAAAATCTCTATGAAACATTTAGCTCAAATGATATAATAAATGATGTTTTAAAGAGGCTTGAGCTTATGATAAAGGAAAGGGATTGTAAAATAAAGGTAGATGATAACCTTCCATTAGTCTATGGAGATAAAATAAAACTAAAAGAGATATTCTATAACCTTATTTCAAATGCGATAAAGCATAATGATAAAAAACCGAATATAGAGGTTTTTGGAGAGGAAAATGAAAGAGAAACCATATTCTCCATTAAAGACAATGGCATTGGGATAAAAGAGGAGGATTTTATAAGGGTTTTTGAGCCATTCAGAAGGTTGCATAAAAGGAGGGAGGATAAAGGAGGCACCGGTATTGGATTAGCAATTGTAAAAAAGGTAATAGATGAGCATAAGGGAAGGATATGGGTTGAAAGTAAGCTAAACGAAGGCTCTATATTTTACTTTAGCCTGCCAAAAAAGGAATTAGGGATTGGGGATTAGGGGTTAGGGAAGGAAAAAGATGAAGAATTATAAGGAATTGGAAGTATGGAAGAAGGCTATAAATTTGGTGATAGAGATATATAAAATAACCAAATCTTTTCCTTTGGAAGAAAGATATGGGTTGACCTCCCAGATTCAAAAATCTGTTGTGTCAATTCCAGCAAATATTGCGGAAGGATGGGGTAGAAGCTCAACCAAGGAATATATTCAGTTTCTGATAATAGCTAGGGGTTCTCTTATGGAATTGGATACACACCTAATTATTTCCCAAAAACTAAATTATATTCAGATAGAAATTTTAGAAGGGATACAAAGAGAGATAGAAAGTATAGGAAGGATGTTAAATCGTTTAATCCAAAGCTTAAAACACCAATCCCCAATCCCGAATCCCCAATCCCGAAATTAAAGATGTATAAAATATTACTTGTTGAAGACAATCCCGATGATATTGTCATCATCAAAAAGCTCTTAAAGGGCTTTGAAGTAGAGGAAGCACAAACAGGAAGGGAGGGGATAGAAATGCTTAAAAAAGATGATTTTGATTGTGTCCTCCTTGACTACAGGCTTCCCGACACAAATGCCCTAAAGGTATTAAGTGAGATAAGGCGATTCTCCTCTTCTCCTGTTATTATATTGACAGGAATAAAGGACGAGAGGCTAATAACAGGTACATCAAGATTGGGCGCGGTTGGTTTTCTTGTAAAGGATGAAATAAACACAGAGATTCTTTCTTCCTCTATTTTAAATGCCATTACATCTGAAAAGAAGGAGGAATTTTTAGCAAAAACAGAAGGAATTTATGAAAAGCTTATTGATTCAATGAATGAGGGATTATTTGCCCTTGATATACAGGATGTAATTGTCTTTACCAACAAAAGGATGGAAGAGATGTTTCAAAATCAAAGCCTTATGGGAAAAAACCTTTCTTCTATAATGGATAATGGAGAATACAGGGTTTTTAAGAAAAATGCTTCTAAATCCAAGCCAACTAGCTTTGAATTCTCATTTTCTCTACAAGATGGTTCTTCTTTGCCTGTTCTTATATCTTCTTCTCCTTTGTTTGATAAAAATGGTGTTTTTAATGGCTTTCTTTGTGTTGTAACAGACCTTTCAAGGCTTAAAGAAATGGAAGAAATGCTTTCTTTGGCACAAAAATTAGCAGGTGCATCCTATGTTGCCTCCCAGGCTGCCCATGATATTAGAAACCCCCTTTCAACAGTTGTAGCTGGTATTTATATGATTAGAAGGTTTATGGGAGGGGATGAAAAAGTAGAGAGGATTATCTCTCAGATAGAGGGGGCTTGTCATAGGATGAACACTTATATTGAAGATTTATTACATTTTTCCTCTCCACTTTCTGTCAATTTAAGAAATATAGAGATAAATTCTATCCTTAAAGAATTTCTGGATGACCCATTCTTTAAGGAATTGAAGGGGATAGAGATAAAAGAGGAATTAGAAGAGGGGCTTCCTTTTATATCAGGTGACCCAGAAAGGCTAAAGCAGGTATTGTTTAATCTTATAAAGAATGCTTGTGATTCTATGCAACAGGGTGGTATAATAAAAATTAAAACATATCAAAACAAAGATTTTGTAGGAATAGATATTACTGATGTAGGAGGGGGAATAGATGAAGAACACCTTGATAAGATATTTTCTCCATTCTTTACAACAAAGGGAAAGGGTGTAGGACTTGGGCTTTGTATTGTAAAGAAAATAATAGATAGCCACAAGGGAGAGATAAGGGTAGAAAGCAAGAAAGATAAAGGAACAACCTTTACCATCCTCCTTAAAAAATCCTTTACATAATGAACAATGAGATATACAATTTCCCCTCTTACAAGATACATAGCCTTCTTAAGAAAAAAGAGATAAAGGCAGAAGATGTTGTTTTATCTTGTATCAAAAGGATAGAAGAAAAAGAGCCAAAGATAAATGCATTTATTACAAAGACATTTGATACTGCTTTGGCTGATGCAAAGGCAATTGACAAAAAAATTGCAAAAGATGAGCCAATAAGCCCACTTTCTGGAATTCCTATCTCTATAAAGGACAATATCTGCACAAAAGGCATTGAGACAACCTGCGCCTCCCATATTCTCTCTGGGTTTATCCCTCCCTATGATGCAACAGTGGTAAAAAGGCTAAAGGATGCTGGAGCAATAATAATTGGAAAGACAAATATGGATGAGTTTGCCTTTGGTTCATCCTGTGAGCATTCTTGCTTTGGCACTACAAAAAATCCACATAACCTTGACTATGTCCCTGGTGGCTCATCTGGTGGCTCATCTGCATCTGTTGCATCTTGTGAAGCAATTCTTTCATTAGGCTCTGATACAGGTGGTTCAATAAGACAGCCAGCCTCGTTCTGTGGTGTTGTTGGTCTAAAACCAACATATGGCATTGTCTCAAGGTATGGGCTGATTGCCTTTGCCTCAAGCCTTGATCAGATTGGTCCCTTAACAAAGGATGTAAGGGATTGTGCAATTCTATTAAATGCTATTTCTGGATTTGATGAGAATGATGAGACATCCATTAAACAGCCGAAGATTGACTATACAAATAGCCTAGACAATGATATTTCTAAAATGAAAATTGGCATTCCCAAGGAATACTTTGAAGGAATAGATGGTGAGGTAAAGGATGCAATAATGAATGTTTTAAAAGGGCTTTCTTCTTTAAATGTAGAGATAATTGAGGTATCCCTTCCCCATTCCCAATATGCTATCCCTGTTTATTATATTATTGCTTGCTCTGAGGCATCATCAAATCTAGCAAGGTTTGATGGTGTGCAATATGGGTTAAGAGAGGAAGATAAAAGCCTCTTTGGGATGTATAGAAAGACAAGGAGCAAGGGGTTTGGTGATGAGGCAAAGAGGAGGATAATACTTGGAACATATGCTCTATCCTCTGGCTATTATGATGCCTATTACCTTAAGGCACAAAAGGTAAGAAGCCTTATAAGAAAGGACTTTGATGATGCATTCTCAAAGGTTTCCCTGCTTATCACACCAACCTCGCCTACACCTCCATTTAAAATAGGGGAGAAAACAGAAGACCCTTTATCAATGTATCTTTCAGACATCCTTACTGTTTCAAGTAATCTTACAGGATACCCAGCTATCTCTATTCCCTGCAAAAAAACAAAAGAAGGTCTACCTATTGGGCTTCAAATCATAGGTCATTACCTTTCTGAAGGAGAAATTTTATCACTTGCTTATCATATAGAAAAATTGGAAAAATTTTTATAATACAAGCATACAATCCCCATAGCTTCCAAATCTATAATTTTCAGATTTTGCCTCGCTGTATAGCATTTTTAATTCATCCAAACCAACAAATGCGGATGTCATAATGAATGGTGGGCTTTCTGGAAGGTGAAAATTTGTTAATAATCCAGAGACAAATTTAAATTTAAATCCAGGATATATAAAAATATCTGTCCAAAACCCAACTTTTTGACCCCCTGATTCTCTGACCCCTGACTCTAATGCCCGAACAACCGATGTCCCGCAAGCAATTATCCTTTTATCTTGTGGAATTTCTTCTTCTATCTTTACATATTCCTCATCCATCCTATGCTCTCTAACATCATTGCACCTTACAGGTTTAAATGTTCCAATGCCAATATGAAGGGTAATGTAGGATATAGAAACACCATTTTCCTTTAATTTTAAAAGAATTTCATCTGTAAAATGTAAGCCTGCTGTTGGTGCGGCAATTGAACCTAAATCCTTCGCATATACGGTTTGATAGTAAATTTTATCGTCATAATTAGGCTCTCTTTTTATATACGGTGGAATGGGTGTTTTTCCAATTTTTTCTAAGATAGAAAACAGATTCCCATTACAATTGAATTTGACCATTATAGGAAAACAAGAAATAACCTCTCCTTTAATGAGAGAAAAATCAAGAATAAGCCCCTCTTTTATCTTCCTTTTTGGCTTTGCCAATACCTCCCAGATATTCTTTTCTTTCTCCTTTACCAGAAGAATATCTATCCCATTTACAATAAGCCGTCCCTGAAATACCTTTGTCTTATTAAGAACAAGTAAGTCTTGGCTAGAAAGAAGGTCTATAATATCAGAAAAAACAAGATGCTCTATTTTTTTCTCTTTCCTATCAAAGAAAAGCATCTTGCAATTTTGCCTCTCTTTCATTGGCTCCTGGGCAATAAAGGATTTGGGAAGGGAATAAGAAAAATCACAAAGATTCATAAGCAAATTTTAAAGCCTAAAAAAATTTATGTCAAGTAATCTGGGAAAATTGCCGATATATAAAGTGAAGATGTTTATAGATTCTTTAACAGGACAAACAATTGAAATGGCAAAAAAGGGGCTAGATTCTGCCACACTTAGACACAATGTCATATCAAACAATGTTGCCAATGTAAATACCCCAGGATTTAAGAAGCAATCTGTTATCTTTGAAGATGCTTTAAAGGAAAATAAGATTTCTGCAAAGAGGCTAAATCCAAAGCATATCCCATTTTCTTATGAGAAATCTAAAAACTCTGGAAGAATTATTACAGAAAATGATACAATATATAGAAACGATGGAAATAATGTTGACCTGGACAAAGAGATGGAAGATTTAGCAAAGAATGCAATTTATTATAATTCAATAGCAACAAGGCTTGCAAGGAAATTTAGCCTTTTGAAGCTTGTTGCACAAGGAGGTAGATAATGTTAACAGGTGGATTATTTAGGGGAATAGATGCATCGGCATCTGGAATGTCTGCTGAGAAATTAAGGATGGATATTATCTCAGAAAACATTGCAAATGCTAATACAACAAGGACAAGTGAAGGAGGCCCATATAAAAGAAAATTTCCCATATTTACACCAAGAAGGCAAGAACCATTATTCAATATACCATTTGTCAAGATGCCAATAACCATTGAGTCAGGACAGGGGGTCAGGGTTTTAAGGATAGAGGAGGATAAAGTAGAGCCGAAGCTAAAATATGAACCAGGACATCCAGATGCAAACAAAGATGGCTATGTTGCATATCCAAATATAAACCTTGCAACAGAGATGATAAATTTGATAACCGCCTCTAGGGCATATGAGGCAAATGTTACAGCGGCAAGGAATGCAAAGCAGATAATGATGAAGGCATTGGAAATATGAATAAGTCAAGAGTCAGGAGTCTGGAGCCAGAGAGTCAAAAAGGAAGGTAGAAATAATGGAAATTGATTTGTTTTCGCTGTTACCCCAATCAAGCGTTCAAGCTAATGTAGGTAAAAGCGAGAATAAGGGGAAAAACACCCCATCTGCTAACGCAGACATCCCTCTAAAAGAGGGGAATGGGCTTTTTAATCTTGTCCTTTCTGGTTTAAAGGAGACAAATAAGCTAGAAAATAATGCAGATAAGCTTACCCAAGACCTTGTATCTGGAAAGCTTGAAAATATCCACGACCTTATGATTGCATCAGAAAAGGCAGAGATAGCCCTTAATTTCACAATGGCTATTAGAAACCAAGCATTAAGAGCTTATCAGGAAATTATGGGAATGGGAAGGTAAGGGATTTATAACCCATATCTTTCAATTTCCCTTCTTAAAGACGAAACAGAAAGTTGACCATCTGCATAGGGTTTATTTATAAACCCATAGGTTATTAAAGAGCCAAATATTGGTTCAATTATTCTTGTGATTTTGCCAAGTAGCCCCATTCCAATAGCAATTATTGGCTTTTTGTAATTGTAGGTGAAATTAAGAAGCCTTATAATGTCATCCTTGTTGTTTATAAATGTTGCAATTTTTAGTATATCAGCACCAGCTTTTTCCATAGAAGAAGAAAGAGAAACAAGGGTTTTAATATCGGGCGTATCTTTATAGTTATGATGTGAGATTATCAAGGTCTTTTTATTCTTTTTTACAAAATCAATCAAGGGCTTTTTTTCGCCATATTCCAGGTCAATATAATCTACAAAAGGAATTATTTCTTTAATTTCATCATCTGGTAGGAATAGCCTTTTTGTGGCAATAATGGGAAGATTTGTTTTTTTCTTTATTTCTTTGATAAGCAATACATTATCTCCTTTTCCTATTATCTTATCAAGCCTTATTTCAATAATATCTGCTTTAGATTTTTTTGCTTTCTCTGCAAGGTTTATAATATTTTTTCTTCTTCCACCAATTGTTGCTGCAATCATAAAACAAATTTTAAATTACAAGATTTACAATTTGCAATTTAAAATTTACAATTTATATATTCGCCCAAGTAGCTCAATGGTAGAGCAAGGCATTCGTAATGCTTAGGTTGCGGGTTCAAATCCCACCTTGGGCTTTTGAATATTGAAAAAAGCCCCTTTAGTTATTTTTTTCTTTGTCTTTATTATTGGCTTCTGGGTATGGTTTCAAAGGGTTATAAAGACACAAAGGGAAATACCTGTAAAAAAGGAGGTTATTTGTGAAATTAAAAGAAGAATTGAAGAAATAGACAAAATTGCAAAGAATAGTGAAAACCCAGAAAGAGCAATAAAAGAATCAAAAAAGGCTATATTTCAGCTTACATTCATTGGAAGCCCGGGTGCTTCTTATCTTATAAAATCATCTTTGGATAAGAAAAAACACAGGTTTGCAAGGGTTATCTATCTTCAGGTATTAGCTGCAATAGAAAGCAAAGAAGCCATTTCTTGCTTTGCCTTAATCTTAAAAAATGAGCCTGATTATCTCTTGAGGATGCAATCTGCTATTTCTCTTTCTATGATAAAGGATGAGAGGGTAATTCAACCATTAAAAGAGGGCCTCTTTGATAAAGAAATGGTTGTAAAGGTAGCATCTGCAACAGGGCTTATTAAAATGGGAAAGAAGAATTTGATAGATGATGTTATAAAAAACGATAAAGGTCTTAGGATATATTTAGAAAAATGGCAAAATGGCTTTTAGCCTCCCTTGTAATCCTTGTCCCCCTTGCCTTTTCTCCAAACCTTGAGGCAATTTATGACATTCCAAAGATTAGCCTTCTTTTTTTTCTCTCTATCCTCTCATTTGTTTTCTTATTAAGGGATTGGGTAAGAAAGAAATCTATATTGGCTAATCTTGGTTTGCTTGAATTTTTTATTCTTCTATATCTTTTGACAAATATCATTTCAACCATTTTCTCCATTTCTCCCTTTCTTTCTATATTTGGAATTTATAGAAGGTATGATGGAATAAATACCCTCCTTTGCTACATCCTCCTTTTCTTTCTCTCATCAAATATAGAAAAGCCGAAGACAATTCTTTATGCTGTTATGATAGCATCAGGGATTTCAGCCATCTATGGAATTTTACAGCATTTTGGTTTCTATATCATCCCATCAGTAACAGGAAAAGAGAGGGTAATATCAACATTTGGAAATCCAAATTTCTTTGCAGCATATCTTTTAATGTCAATTCCCATTGTTCTTGCTTTTTATCTTAAAGAGAAAAAATACCCCTATCTTATCCTTCTTGCAATTATCCTCTTATCCCTTTTATTTACAAAGACAAGGGCAACATTCATTGGGCTTTTCTTTGAGATTGCCTTTTTCTTTATCTTTCTAAAGCCACAAAAAAAGGCTCTTTTGGTAATTGTAAGCATTATTATTACCTGCCTTATCTTTTCTTTCCCAATAATTAAAAGGATAAAAGGGATAGGAGGGGATGAAGCAAGGATTGGGCTTTACAAAGGCTCTTTTAATGTATTCTTAAAATACCCATTGTTTGGAGCAGGTCCTGAATGCCTACACCCTGCATTTATAAAGAAGCTTCCGGATGAATTTATTTCTCAATACAAGGGTGCATACATTCTGGCTGACAAATCACACAATGAATTTTTGGATATTCTGGCAACAAGGGGAATAATTGCATTTATTTTTTGGATAATTATACTTGGTGTTGTTTTTAAAATAGCCATATCTTATAAGGATAAACAATACACAATCCCTATTGCCTCATCTATTCTTGGCTATCTTGTTCAAGCACAATTCAATCTCTCTTTATTTTCAATAACCCATCTTTTATGGATAATGATGGGTTTAATAGCTCTTGTAAGGAAGAAAAGGAGAATTCCCTTGAGACATCCAAAGCTTATTATTTCCCTTGTTTATGTTGCCTTTTTTGTTTTATTTTTCCATATTGCTTTATTTTACATTTCCGATATTTATTTTTATAAGGGAGAAATGCTTTCAAGAAGCGGATATAAGGATAAAGCTATTGCCTATTACAAAAAAGCATCAGCCTTTAATAAATGGGAAAGGGAATACAAAAAAAGATACATAGAAACCCTTTTTGATATAGGAAGAAAAGATGAAGCAGAAGAAAAGGCAAATAAAACCCTTGAATTTGCATATGATGAGCCAAAGATATGGTTTCTATTAGCAAGGATAAATGAAGAAAGGAATATTGAGAAAGCTATTGCTTATTACAAAAAAGTAATTGAGATTTTTCCATATTGGGCTGACCCTTACAATAACCTTGCCATTATTTACATTTCAAACAAGAATTATAAAATAGCAGAAAAATATTTTCTCATCTCATCAAGCCTTAATCCCAACTACAAAGAAAACCTTAAAAACCTTTATAAAGAGCAGACAGGGATTTATCTTAAGGAAAATAGGTTAAAGGAGGCAAGGGATAAGGCTTTAAAGGTTCTTACACTAGACCCAAACGATTCCTATGCAAAGGATGTTTTAAGGTTTGTTAAATCTAAATCGTAATGATTTCCCTACCACCTTATAAGCATACTTCCCCAGGTAAGACCTCCTCCTATGCCAACAAGGAGAACAAGGTCTTTTTCCTTTATTTTTCCTGTTTTATTTGCCTCATCTAAAGCCACAAGCGTTGATGCTGAAACCATATTTCCATATTTGTAAAGGTTTATAAACATCTTTTCTTCAGGTATTTTAAGCCTCTTGGCAAGCAAGCTTATTATTCTTAAATTTGCCTGATGTGGGATTACTAGGCTAATATCATCCATCTTAAAGCCTGTTTTAAAAAGAATCTGCTCAATTGCCTCTGTCATATAAACAACAGCATATTTAAAAACCTCTTTCCCTTCCATCTTAATGGTTCCTCCCAAAGGAAGGGTTAATATATCCGCCAAAGAGCCATTTGTATTAAAATAGCTTCCAATTATTCCTTTTTCATTGCTTTCTTTAAGAAGACAGGCACCTGCACCATCACCAAACAGAACACAGGTATTTCTATCCTTCCAGTCAATAACCGTTGATGTGGCTTCAGCCGATACAATCAACGCCTTTTTGTATTGCCCAGATTCTATAAAAAACCTTCCACATTCCAAAGCATATAAAGCACCTGTGCAGGCAGCAGATATATCAAAACAAGCAATATTACGAAGATTTAGTTTTTCTGCCAAAAGGCAAGCGGTTGAGGGAAATATCATATCCGGTGTTGATGTTGAGACAATTAAAAGGTCAATATCAGGCTCTACAATATCAACTGAGGCAAAATATGCAATATCAGATGCCCTTATATCAGGAGAAACAACCCTTCTTTCCTTTATCCCTGTTCTCTCTGTAATCCAGCTATCAGAGGTTTCAACTATCTTTTCAAGGTCAAGGTTGGTTAAGATTTTCTCGGGAACATAACTTCCTGTTGCAACAATCCTTGCTTTTTTCATTAAACCCTTAATTCTTCCTCTATCCTTTCGTTTATATGATGTGATATGCTTTCGCTTGCAACCCTTATGGCATTAGCAATTGCCCTCCTTTTAGATTTTCCATGGCATATTATGGATACCCCTCTTATCCCAAGTAGGGGTGCTCCTCCATACTCTGAATAATCTATTTTTTTAAGAAGCCTCTTAAATAGCCCCTTTGCAAATAAAAGACCGAGCTTATTTATAAAATTTCCATTCCTTATATAATCAACAATAAACTCAGCAACACCCTCTCCAAATTTAAGGATAGAATTACCAACAAACCCATCGCAGACAACAACATCTGCCTTCCCTTTCAAAATATCTCCACCCTCTATATTTCCACAAAAATTAAAATTCCCTTTGGAAAACAAAAAACCTGCTTTGTCTGTAAGCCTATTGCCCTTTCCCTCCTCCTCTCCGATATTTAAAATACCAACCTTTGGATTTTCTATTCCCAAAACCTCTTCTGCATAAACCTTACCCATTGCCCCAAATTGAAAGAGATGCTCTGGTTTTGAATCAACATTTGCTCCTACATCAATTAAGATACAGACGCCATTTTTGGTTGGAATAGGTGAGGCAATGGCAGGTCTATCTATACCCTTAAGCCTTCCTAATATTGTTAATCCTCCTATAAATGATGCGCCTGTATTTCCAGCAGAGACAACAGAACCTGCAATTTTTTTTCTCACCAAGGAATAACAAACAGCAATGGATGAATCTGGTTTTGTCCTTAAAGCAGATACAGGCGATTCCTCCATTCCAATTACACTATCAGATGGATAAATTTCCACAGGAAGGTCTTTTTTATATTTTTTTATTTCTCTATTTATTAAATCAGGATTCCCAACAAGGATTATCTCCTTTGCAAATCCCAAAGAAAAGGCATCTATTACACCTTCTATTATCGCTTGTGGTGCATAATCACCACCCATTGCATCAACAGCAATTTTCATTTTATAGGATTTATCCCTTGAGGAGATTGAAGGAATCTAGGTCTATCTTTTCCTTTTCTCTAAAGGCAAGGAGGAATATTGCAAGGCCACAGCCAACACAGGCTGCAGAGATAACAATAGCAAACAGGGCAAATATTTGACCAGCTGGATTATAAAATGATGAAAAATAAGCAAGGTTAAGACAGGCAGCATTTAGCATTATCTCAATTGAGATAAGAACCATAATTCCATTCTTTCTTGATAAGGCTCCATATAGCCCTATACAAAAAATAATCGCAGAAAGCAAAATGTAATTCATTCCCTTTTCAAAAGCACAATTGCTCCAATTAAAACAACAAGCAAAAGAAGGGATACAACCTCAAATTGAATAAGATATTGTGTCATAATAAGGTCTCCTATTTCCCTTATTCCAGAAAATCCTTGTTTTGTAAGGATAAATGGTTTTTTCTTAAATCCCCAAACAAGGGCTAAAAATAAAAGTAAAGAGCTTAAAAGCCCGAATATCCTTAAAATCCAATTTGACTTCCCTGCCTCTATATTTCCTGATGTCATAATGACAAATAGAAATAAAACAATTACGCCACCAACATAGATAAGGATTTGAACAAAACCTAAAAATTCACAGGACATATTTATATACAATCCTCCTATGCAAATGAAAAATAGGGCGAGAGCCATAACAGCCCTTATGAGGCTCTTTAAGGAAATGGCAAGCATAGCAGAAAAAACCGCCAAAGCCCCCAACACATAAAATCCCACCTCCATTTTAGACTCCTGACTCCTGACTCCCGACTCCCGACTCTTTTCTCATATCCATCCCAATGAAATCATAACCCCTGTAATTGCTATATTTAAAAAGCCAAGGGGTGTTAAAAATTTCCAGCCAAAACCCATAAGCTGGTCAACCCTTATTCTTGGATATGTCCAGCGAAACCACATTATAACAAATATTATAAAATATGCCTTTATAAGAAACCAAACAATTGGAGGAAGAATAAAGGGAAGACCAGGAATTCCATTCCATCCACCAAGGAACAAGGTTGCCGCAAGACAAGCACAGATAAACATATTTGCATATTCACCAAGGAAGAACAAGGCAAATTTCATTCCAGAATACTCTGTATGAAAACCTGCCACCAGCTCGCTCTCTGCTTCTGGAAGGTCAAATGGAGCCCTGTTTACCTCTGCACAACCAGCTATCAGAAATAGCAAAAATCCAATTGGTTGATAGACAATGAACCACATATTTTTTTGAGATTCAATTACAGAATTAAGGTTTAAAGAGCCATTGAGCATAATTACACCAATAAAGGATAAAATAAGGGGAACCTCGTAAGAGATCATTTGAGCTGCAGACCTCATTCCACCAAGGAGCGTCCACTTGTTTCCTGAGGAGAAGCCTGCAATAACAATGCCTATTGTTCCTATAGCAGAGAGGGCAAGGATGTACAAAAGCCCTAAATCAAGGGAAACAGCATATATACCAGGAGACCATGAAATAACAGCATAAGCCATTATTGCTGGGATAAACATAATTAAAGGTGCTAGAAAATGGAGGATTTTATCTGCAGGGGATGGTGTAATATCCTCCTTTTGAAGGAGCTTAATGGCATCTGCTACTGTCTGAAGGAGCCCCTGGGGTCCTACCCTCATTGGGCCAAGCCTGTCCTGCATCCAAGCAGAGACCTTCCTCTCGGCAAGCACAAGGAAAAGGGTATTTACCGAGACAAAGCCTGCAACAAGAACCCCAACAATTATCATAATGACAAGCGTCAAGGCAATATCTGGGATATTATGAGTTTTGCAAAGCCCTTGCATCCAATTGTAAATAATTGAAATCAGTTTTTCTGTGTCATATAATAGGTTCATTCTTCCTCCTTAATTTCACAAATCCCCCTCTTTCCATCAAGGGTAATGACAAATTTGTTCAAAATATCCCTTCCAACCAGGACTATGTCTTGTAATTCAAAAGATAGGACATTAAGGTTTAAAGCAAGATTGGCAATAGATAGGTTTATTAGATAAACTGGGGTTTTGGCAGTTCCAAACAAAGCCATTGTTGGTATTGAAGAAAAAGATTTTAAATCCAATAAGTCTACAATCTTTTTGGGAATAGCGGTCATTTGACATCCTGGAGCAATAAGACCCCTACAAATAGCCTCCTTTCCTGTGGAGGGATTAGAAATTACAATATCTATTACTGGGCCAAAAGATTTATCGTAATTATATACCACAGACCACCTCCTTAAGAATATCGTAATGCCGCATAATCACCTTTTTTGGCCACAAGATATACTTGATATGCTTGATAATTACCTCTTCCAAGCTAAAATCAAAGATAATATCTACATAGAGATAAATTGTTATAATAATAATACATAAACAACCAATGATTTCCATCTAATTTTTGATAAATTTTAATATGACCCAGACAATAATAGTAATTCCTAACCAAGAAGAATGATGTAGAGTAAAAACTCCTGAAATCCATAAGGAAATGGAAGTAAGTATAATACCCATCAAAAGCTTACCAATTGCTCTCTGTCTTTTTAATCCTTTTGGAAGGGTGAAATGTTTCTTTAAATAAAAAACAACCACCCCTAAAAATGCTATTAAAATGGGAAAAATGTACCATTCTTTTTCCTGAATAACAATCCCAAACACAGCTCCTAGCAATGCCCCAAAAAAGGCATCCTCAACATCCCATCCTTGTTGAATTATTCTCTCTTTCATTTGTATTTTTGAACAAAAGGCTCTTTAATCAAGGTCTCCTTTGAATAGACCATCTCATCTTTATCTAAACACGCAAGCTCATAAATCTCTGATTGCTTTATTGCCTCCTTTGGACAGGCTTCTATACATAATCCACAGAAGATGCACCTTTTTATATCAATCTCATACGATAAAAGCCTCTTGTTATGAGATTCGTCTTCAAATGCCGATATTTTTATACACCCAGATGGGCAATATTGGGCACAAAGGCAACAGGCAACACATTTTTCAATTTCGTTGTCAGAAAGAAGAAGCCTTGTAGGACCCCTAAACCTTTGTGCTACAGGCTTTCTTTCCCTTGGATATTGGATTGTAACATGCCTTGTCCATAAATGGCAAAATGTAATCCAAAGCCCCCTTATAAGCTCAACTATTGCTTGCACAAAAAAAGTATAATTTTAAAAAAGGTTAAAGTCTAGTATTTTTTTAAGTAAAACTAGACAAAAATAAAATTTAAATTTAAAATAAATTCTTATTAAATTTAAAGGAGGAAAGAAAAATGGCAAAATATGTATATTTCTTTGGAAATGGAAAGGCAGATGGAGGAACAGAGCTAAAATCCCTCCTGGGTGGCAAGGGTGCTGACCTTGCTGAGATGACAAATATAGGAATTCCTGTGCCACCAGGGTTTACTATCTCAACAGATATTTGTAGCTATTATTATAAAAATAGCGAATATCCAGAGGGCTTAAGGGATGAGGTTGATAATGCTTTACAAAAGCTAGAAAAAGCAATGGAGAGGAAATTTGGGGATAAGGAAAATCCTTTGCTTGTTTCTGTTAGATCTGGCGCACCAATATCTATGCCTGGAATGATGGATACAATTCTTAATCTAGGCTTAAATGATGAAACAATAAAGGGCTTTATAAAGCAGACAGGAAACGAAAGAACAGCCTATGATGCCTACAGAAGATTCATCCAGATGTTTTCTGACATTGTCTTAAAAATTGACATTAAAAAATTTGAAGAAATCCTCTCTGCAAAAAAGAAAAAAAAGGGTGTTGTCTATGATATTGAGCTTGACTGTGAAGACCTTAAGGAGGTTGTAAGGGATTACAAAAGGCTTCTTATAAACGAAAAAAAGGATTTTCCACAAGACCCAAGGGAACAGCTATGGATGTCTATAGATACAGTATTTGGCTCCTGGCATAACAAGAGGGCTATTGAATATAGAAGAATATATAAAATCTCCGATACATTGGGAACAGCTGTGAATGTCCAGGCAATGGTCTTTGGAAATATGGGAGATACATCGGGAACAGGTGTTGCATTTACAAGAAATCCATCAAATGGCGAAAAGAAGCTTTATGGCGAATATCTCATCAATGCCCAGGGAGAGGATGTTGTTGCAGGGATAAGAACACCAAAGCACATTTCCCATCTTCACGACCAAATGCCTAATATTTACAAAGAGTTTGAAAGGATTACAAAAATCCTTGAAAAGCATTATAAGGATATGCAGGATATAGAATTTACCATTGAGAATGGAAACCTTTATATTCTTCAGACAAGGAGGGGAAAAAGAACGCCTGCATCTTCTGTCAAGATTGCTGTTGATATGGTAAAAGAGAGGCTAATAATAAAGGATACCGCATTGTTAAGGGTTGAAGCAGCAGGTTTAAAAGCCCTTCTTCACCCACAGATTGACCCAAATGCAAATATATCTTCTGATTGCAATGGCCTTCCTGCCTCCCCTGGTGTTGCCATAGGAAAGATTGTATTTTGTCCAGACGATGCTGTAAAGGTTTCAGAGAAGGACAGGGTTATTTTAGTAAGGGAGGAGACATCTCCAGATGACATTCATGGAATGGCTGTATCAGAGGGAATCCTTACAGCAAGGGGAGGAATGACATCTCATGCCGCTGTTGTTGCAAGGGGAATGGGAAAGCCCTGTGTCTGCGGATGTGAGGCAATAAAGATTGATGAGAAGAAAAAAGAGCTAATAGTAGAGAAAAAGAGGCTAAAGGAGGGAGATGAAATAACAATAGATGGAACAACAGGAAATGTCTATCTTTCCCGTATTCCATACATTATTCCACCAAGGATAACAGATGAGCTAAATACCCTCCTCTCCTGGGCTGATGAGAAAAGGCATCTTAAGGTTAGAACAAATGCAGATGACACGGAGGGAGCAAAAAAGGCAAGGGAATTTGGTGCAGAGGGCATAGGCTTATGCAGGACAGAGCATATGTTCTTTGGAGAAAAAAGGCTTCCCATTATGCAGGAGATGATTATGGCAGAGACAGAAAAGGATAGGAGAAAGGCATTGGACAAGCTCCTGCAATTCCAGAGGGAAGATTTTATTGGGATATTCAAAGAGATGCAAGGGCTTCCTGTAACAATAAGGCTCCTTGACCCACCCTTACACGAATTCCTTCCAAAGCATGAGGAATTAAGGATTGAGCTTATAAAATTAAGGGTAGAAGATAAAGAACAAGAAAGGCAAAAGGAGATTGAAGGGTTATTGCATAAGGTCTCAAATCTCTCTGAGATAAATCCAATGCTTGGTTTAAGGGGATGCAGGCTTGGAATTGTCTATCCAGAAATTTCAGAGATGCAAACAAGGGCAATATTAGAGGCAGCCTGTATATTGGCAAAGAAGGGAATTGAGGTTTTCCCCGAGATAATGATTCCTTTAGTTTCAGAAAAGGCTGAATTTGATGGACAAAAAATGGTGGTAGACAAGACAGCGGAGAAGGTATTTAAAGAGCAGGGAATTAAGGTAAAATACATCATTGGAACAATGATTGAGGTTCCAAGGGCAGCAATTGTTGCAGATAGAATTGCAGAGTCTGCAGAGTTTTTCTCATTTGGAACAAATGACCTAACCCAGATGACATTTGCATTTTCAAGGGATGATGCAGAGAGAAAATTCCTTCCAAAATATTTGACAGATAAAATATTGAAGGATAACCCATTTGAGGTATTAGACCAGGATGGCGTTGGTGAGCTTATAAAGCTTGGTGTAAGCAATGGAAGAAAGGCAAGGCAGAACCTTAAGGTTGGAATATGTGGAGAGCATGGCGGAGAGCCATCATCTGTTATGTTCTGCGACAAGGCTGGTCTTGACTATGTCTCCTGCTCACCATATAGGGTTCCAATAGCTAGATTAGCGGCAGCACAAGCAAGGATAAAGAAATAAATGGAGATTGTAAAGGTGGCTAAAGATTATAGAATTTTGATTTTAGCAAACTCCAAAGTGTTATACAATAAAAAATTGGTTGAAGAAGGGAAATGAAAATTAGTTGTTGAATATTGGAATTTATTTGATGTTTGTATCTTGGTTATTCAATATCATTTTAGCTAAACACATACCATACTTTAATCCATCATCTCTTTGAGAACAAAGGTAATTTCTTTCTCATCTATTTCACTAACCAGCCCTACCTTTCCTATTCTTTCAGGAATAACAAGCCTTACATTCCCCATAAATTTTTTGTCGTGCAATAGGCTAGACATTATCTTATCAATATTGGATGTTTTAATATTAACAGGCAAGCCTATTTTTAAGAGGAGGGCTTTTATCCTTTGCTCCTCATCTTCTTTTAGCATTCCTAATTGGACAGCAAGCTGATTTATCCCTACCATACCAATGGATATAGCCTCTCCATGCCTTTGGACAAGACCAGCAGCTTCAAGGCTGTGTCCGATTGTATGTCCATAATTCAATATCACCCTTATTCCCTTTTTATCAAACTCATCCTTCTGGACAATTCCTGCCTTTATTTTATAGCACCTTGTAACAATGTGTTCAATATAAGGGCTTTTTAAGGATAAAATATTGTGAAGGTTTTTCTCAATGTAGGTAAAAAATCGGCTGTCCCATATCACACCATATTTTACTACCTCAGCCATAGCAGATATTATCTCCTCTTTTGGAAGGCTTTTAAGCAAGGAAAGGTCAGATATAACAAGGCATGGCTGGTGGAAAGAGCCGATAATATTTTTTATTCCTAAAAGGTTCACGCCTGTTTTTCCACCTACACCAGAATCAACATTTGCTAATAATGTTGTTGGAATATTTACATAGCTTATCCCCCTTTTATAAATTGCTGCAACAAATCCACCAACATCACTAACAATCCCTCCTCCAAGATTTATAATGAATGTCTTCTTAAGGGAAGCATCAAACAAAACAAGGCTTTCAAGAAGATTTTTCAGGGTTTCAAAGGATTTATGCTCCTCACCTTCCCCTATCAAGCATTCTTTTGCAAAAATGCCATTTTTTTCAAGTGAGCTTTTTAATCTTTCGCCGTATAATGAAAAGATTTTTGGCTGGCTAATTATAAAGCAAGAATCGCCAAACTCTTTTGCATAATCTCCTGTTTTGTCTAATAAATTAAAGCCAATAAAGATAGGATAACTTTTTTTTCCAAGATTAACTTGAATTATTTCCTTAATCCCTGATTCTCTGACTCTCTGACTCCTATCAATCATCCCCAAAGGAAACGCCTAAATCCCTTGCTGTTTGGATGACATCGGAATCCTGCGAGACAAGGTTCATCTTACCAACAGCCTCATCAAAGGAGACAGAGGTTACTGTTGGTGGTCTTAAGGCAACCATCCTTCCAAATTCACCTCTTTGGATAAGCCTTATAGCAGCCGCACCAAACCTTGTGGCAATAAGCCTGTCAAATGTTGTTGGTGTTCCTCCCCTTTGCAAATGACCTAATACCAAAGACCTTGTTTCCTTTCCTGTTTTATTTCTTATTTCACCTGCTAGATAATTTGCAATGCCACCTAAAAGGGGTTCCTGCCTCCCTTTATCCTTACACTCCTTTGTAAAAAGCCCTCCTTCTTTTGGCTTTGCTCCCTCTGCGGCAACAACTATGCAAAATCCTTTTCCTCCTCTATATCTTTCCTTTACCTTTTTGCAAACAGAATCTATAGAAAATGGAATCTCGGGAATTAAAATAACATCAGCTCCACCAGAAACCCCTGAGTTTAAGGCAATCCATCCTGCATACCTGCCCATTGTCTCTACAACCATTGTCCTTTGATGGCTTTCTGCTGTGGAATGGAGTCTGTCCAGAGCCTCTGTTACTATTGAGACAGCTGTATCAAATCCAAATGTAATAACGGTTCCAGATAGGTCATTATCTATTGTTTTAGGAACGCCAACAACGGGAAGACCCTTTTTATAAAGAGAATTTGCAATTGACAAAGTTCCATCACCGCCAATCATAATAAGGGCATCAAGATTGAGCTTTTTAAAACCAGCCACAACATCATCAGAGACATCCTTTATTACGGTTTTTCCTTTCTCTTTAACCTCCATCTTAAATGGATTTCCCCTGTTTGTTGTGCCCAGGATTGTTCCACCAATGCTTAAAATGCCCGCAATATCCTTTGATGTAAGAACCTTTGCCTTTTTTGTATCAAGCAATCCCTCAAGACCATTCTCAATGCCTATAATTTCCCATCCTAAATTTAACCCTGCCTTAACAACAGCCCTTATAACAGCATTAAGCCCAGGGCAATCACCACCACCCGTAGATACACCTATTTTCATACCTTTTTAAACCACAACTTTAATTATATTCTATAAAATAGGATTATTGCAAGTCTTTTAGGGTTAATTTTAGACAAAGTAAATAAAATTCACTTTTGACTTATTTTTCCTTATTCTTAACTTATCTAAACACACACACCCTTTTTTGATGTTGAAACGGATCTTCGCCCCATCATTTTCATCTAACCCTTTAATAATACTTTCGTGGTTTTTAAAAGATGTGGGTAACGATAAGGGCCTGGAGAGGGTTTAATGTAATAGAAGAAGGGATCAAACAATTATCAACCCTTTGTTCTATAGAGATGAAAATTAAGGATCAAGGGTTTTGTCTGAAAATCCCAAGACCACGAAAGACATCTTGTGAACTATTGAAGGCATTAAAGATTCACCTGCCATTTATTTTACCACATAGAAAGGTAAATGTAGTCACCAGAAAAAAGTTAAACAAACAACGCAAAACCCTTGAAAAATCTTAAGTTAGGAATGATGCCGAGGTGTGTTCTTCGGGGTGAACTTCCATTTCAATAAAAATTCAAAACTCAAAATAAAATTGCATTTTAATTAATCCTTACCATAAGTTTTGCATTTTTCGTTTTGCATTTATCTTACTCTTGTCTACCTAAACACATACCTAAAATTTATATCCCACACTGGCTAAAAACCATCTGCCTTGCTGACGATAAGGAACACAAGTGCCACCAAGATAATATTCTTCATCAAGAATATTGTAACAGGATAAAGAAACATTAGCATTCTTCCAGAAATCTTTTAGTGTTAGACAGGCATTCAAGGTTAACACTGATGGTATTTCCCAGTCTGGATAATAGATACTCTCTGTGCCTAAATTTTGTTTCACCTCCATTTTACTTAAATAGTTAGCGCTTAAGTTTATATCAAGGTCTTTTACAGGTGAATAATTTACCCCCAGGTTAATCGTGTTCTCTGGGATAGCAAGGATTAAACCATCTTTTTGTAAGCTAGGGTCAGTTTTATCTTCAATAGGTTTTTGAAATGTATGGTTAGCAAAGAGGTCAATTCCCCTTATCCTTGCCTTTAATTCTGTCTCTATTCCCTGAAGCGTTATTTCACCATAGTTGCGGTAAGTGTATCTACCTTTAACCCTCGTATCAGGTGCGACAAGGTCATTTAATTCATTATAGAAATAATTCACATTAGCTGTAACCTTTTTTTCTAAAAATTGACCAATGAGTTGGGTTTGATAGCTTCTCATCTTTTCTGGTTTTAGGTCAGGTCCACCATAGTAACCCATTACACCGGTTACATAACGATAGAAATAACTTGGATTCAGAAATGCTTCATTATAGATTACCTTCCACCAGTAGTCATTAAAGAAATTCCAGTTTATGGCTAATCTTGGATTGAACGAACCACCGACATCTTCATAGTAATCGTATCTTGCACCGATATTAGTAATAACCTTTGGGGTGAGTTTCTGTTCGGTTTGAAGATAGGTAGCAAGATAGTATTCACCGCCTGGCTTAAGTGGCTCTTCAGCAATCTGACTAACATTGGTATCTGTTGAAGCATAGGTTCTGAATGAATTTGATCTCTGTAACTTGCGCATCTCTATCTGGCTGCCAAGAAGAAGGTCACCCTTAAATATTGGTTTAGATAGAGAATAGTCTATGCCATAACTATAACCTTCAACATCCCATCTGAAAAGTTTCCCCAAACCTTGATATTCCCATTCTCTCTGTGGTGCCAGAAGCTGCCAGGAAAACCAGTAGTTGTAATCAAAGTAATGTCGCAGTTTAAGTTGCATTTCATTGAAGGGATGGTCATAAGTAAGCCCTAAATGTCCCAAGCGGACAATTTGTTCATAAGCCAGGTTTGCCTTATCATACTCAATAAGTTGTCCTAAATTACCACGCGGATTAAAATAACTTGAGTTAGAAAACGAGGCTAAAAATGTTAAATTGTTTTCTTTTAACTTTAACCCGAAATCATAACATAGCCCGTATTTATCAACATATTCATAACCATCTGTAGGTGTGCCTGAACCATCGCGGTTTTTGGGTATATCTGCTTTTTCGCCATCAGTTTTTCCGAAACTACCATAGATTAAAATATCACGCTCATCATCAGCCCTGCCATAAACAACATCGGTTTTTATCTGGCTGAAATTACCATAACCTGTTTTTACCTCCCAACCATCAATATCTTTACCTTTTTTTGTGATGATGTTTATTACAGCACATAATGCAGCAGAACCATAGAGCGATGCACCAGGGGAGCGAATAATCTCTATCCGCTCTATATTTGCTAACGAAACAGAGTAGTCGTATTGAATTGTGTTCCATGTCCATTCATTCAACCTGTGTCCATCGCGAAGCAATAAAAACTTCTGGTTAGTAGATGCATAGATTCCGCGCATTGCAGCAAGATGTTCATTCGTATCCTGAATAATGTTAAATCCAGGAACAGTTTTTAACACATCAAGGAGGTTGCGTGCGCCCATTTTTTTAATCTCTTCTTCTGTAATTACAGTAACGATTGCAGGCGCCTCAGTAGCAAGTTGTTCTTTTTTTGCTGCTGTAACAACTAATGGTATCTCTCTAAATAGCAGCTCTTCCTCACCTGCTATTTCTTCTTTTTCCCCTGCTAAGGCAGGCCCAACAAGGACCAATCCCAGCATCCCCACAATTAACCATTTACACATTCTGTCCATTTTTTACCTCCCTTATAATCCATCTTTTGTAATTATTCACCCCCTCTTTGTGAAACGGAGAATCTTAAGAAAAAGAGAAAGGGAGAATATCATCTTTGTCTAATTAACCATTAGCTGTATTCATCGCATTTTGATAAACTTTTAAGTCTTTATAGCTTTGTATTTTTTCACCCACTCTCCCTCTCTCCCCTTCTCCCTCTCTCCGATTCATCCACCCTCCGTTTTTCTCTGTAATGACTGAATAGTTACCATCTTTTTTGGCAGACTAAAGTAAAATGTAGAGCCTTCATTTATTTTGCTCTCAACCCATATCCTTCCCTTATGCTCATCTATTACCTTTTTTACAATTGCTAATCCTATACCTGTCCCTTTTCCATATTCATCCCTTTTGTGAAGCCTCTTAAATGGCTCAAAAACCCTTATAAAATCCTCCTCTTTTATCCCAATGCCATTGTCTTTAATGGAGAATATGGTTTCTCTTTCATTTTCCTCTCCAAAAACCTCTATATTTGGTTTTTTATCATTATGCTTTATCGCATTTGAAATAAGGTTATAGAATATCTCTTTTAGTTTTATTTTATCTCCATAGACTAATGGAAGGTTATCATCTACCTTTAGCTTACAATCTTTATCTTTTATCATCAGTTCAAGCCTCTTTAAAACATCCTTTATTATATCATTTGAGCTAAATGTTTCATAGGGATTTTTTATTCTGGATATTCTTGATAATGAGAGGAGGTCATCTATAAATAGCTTTAACCGATTTGCACCATTTGATATTCTCCTTAAATAATCCTTTCCTTCGTCATCTAGCTTTTCCCAATAGTCATCCAGGAGAAACTTTGAAAATGTCTCAATGCCCCTTAATGGCTCCTTTAGGTCATGGGAGGCTGTATAGACAAACGAATCAAGCTCTTTGTTAAGAACTTCTAACTCTTGCTCGCGTTTTACAAGCTCACTATGTTTTACAACAAGCTCATTATGTGCATTCTGAAACTCCTCGGTTTTCTCAATAACCTTTTTCTCTATATCAGAATATGCTGCCTTAAGTTCATCCACATTCCTTTTTATTACCTCTGTTGTCTGATTTACAACCCTGCCAAGCTTTGCAATAAGCTCATTTTCGGATACCTCCTTCATTTTAACAGAAAAATCACCCTTTGATACCATGGCTAGAACCTCAAAGCACTCAGAAAGGCCAATCGCAAGCTCCTCTGCATCGTTAACCAACTTCTCTATATTTGAGGTGGTTTTATTAACCTCTAGCTCAAGTTTTCTTAAAAGCTCATTTTCGGATACCTCCTTTACCTTTACCCCTAGCTCACCCTCTCCAATCTTTCTTAAAGCCTCAAAGCATTCAGAAAGACCAAGTGCCATCTCCATTGAGACATTCTGTAGCTCATTTATATTCCTGTTAAGCAGGGATGCCATATGGTTGAATGAGTCTGAAAGGGAGTCTATCTCATTACCTGAATAGCGTTGATAGACCTTGCATTTATGGCAGTCACCAAGCTTCTCTGGATATTCTCCCATTATAACCCCATCCATACACATAGTTCCTGAGATAAACCAACACCTTACGAATTCACTTCCATAGCTAGGGCAATCCTTTTTATTACATCCCATTATCTCCCAGCATTTATGAATGGGTGTTATAACCCTTGCCAAAAGATCTCCTCCAACCATTTTTTTGCAGGCATCCTGTAAGGCTAATATGGGCTTTATAATTATTCCCGATAGCCAAAGCCCAATAAAAACGGAGACAACAACCGAGAAAATAGCACTTAAGGCAACAATTGCCAATACCCTATTTACCACTACCGGCTCAAGGATTTCTATAATAAGATACCTTGTCGTAATAAGAATAAACAGGGCAAAAAATATGGTAGATAGGGCTACGGTGGTTGTAATTTTATCTTTTAGGCTTGGTTTTTTTCTTTCCATTAGTAGCAAAATATTAAATTAGCCCCTAAAAATATAAGGATTGATGATAACCAGAGGATAAGCCCTAAAACAAGGGGCATTCCGCCCACATCAATCAGCTTTCTAAAATCACAGGTCAATCCAATGCTGGTTAAGGCAATTGTCCATAAAAAGCCTGATAGGGGCTTTAGGAAGGGCAATAGCTTGTTTAATGGCGTATATGAGGCAATTGGCCCCATAATGAAAAATCCATAGGCAAACCAGGGGATTTTAAGAAATATCGGCCTTTTATCCCCCTTTTCATGGACAAAGTAGATTAAAAAGCCAAGTATGGGGATAAGCATTGATGTTCTTGCCATCTTTATAAGCATTGCATTGTCAAGCACATCCTTTCCCAAAGACCCTGCTGTAAGCTTTACAATGCCAGTCATATGCAGGGTTGTCGCACAAAATATGGCATATCCCTCTTTGCTTAAGGAAAGCCAGGTAATGGTTAAGGGATAGAGCAAAAGACCAAATACACCAAGGATTGTAATGGTAATTAAGGAGTTTGAAGTCTCCTCTGACTCTGTCTTTAAGATTGATTGGGCAATGGCAATGGCAGACGCACCACAGATACCGGTTCCTGCTGCTAATAAAAAAGAATTTCAGCCCAATCTCAAACCCCTTCAAAAACAATGGTCTATCTCCCAGAACTGTTCTTACAATCATCCCAAAGATAATCCCCAAAACAAGGCTGTCAAATGCCTTGTGTAGGCCTGCAACATAGTATGCAATTGTAGCAAGGACAATCGCTAAAACAAACCCAATTAACCCTTTTTCTTTAATCATTTTTTGTAACTATTCACCCTATAGGGAAATAAGGAATGTATATGTTTAGATAATGTTAAGGAAAATAATGAAGCCAAAGAATAAAAATCCCAATGTCCAAATCCCAATGACAAATGAAATCCCAAT
>JBFMDZ010000005.1 GCA_040753555.1 bacterium | reverse complement strand
GGATTTTTAAAATTTATGTACGTGTTTAGCTTTGCTAAACAATTTAAAATTTACAATTAAACAAAGCGATTTCTGGCTCTTTAGCATAAAGGAAGCTCAACACATATTAGGGAAGCTCAACACATACGCTGGTTTTGATATTGATATTCCTGTTTGTTAAACAATACATAGTTATAAAATTTTGGGATTTAAGGTTTTATTTCAGTATACTCATCTTTTTTAACCAAATCTTGCTCAGTTTATGCCTAACATAAAAACTTGTTATAACCTAAGTAGATACCTGTTTTTTATAAAAACCTTTTAAAAAGCTTCAATATTCCTTGTTTCCACCTAACTCTATGAGTAATCCCAGATTTCGGGATTTCATCGCAATGCTTGAGATACCATTTGTATGACCTTATTAAAGCATCGCTATTGCTATACTTTGGCAACCAGCCAAGTTTCTCTATTTTTTCAATAGAGACAAAGGAATCCTTATCTGCTGTTTCATAGACCCATTTATAGATTGGAGAGAGTTTAAAAATCCAGAATAATTGAAGGAGAGATTTTATCAATCGCGCTGGTGTTTTCATAACAGATGCTTTGCTTTTAGCAAAATCACATAAAGCAGACAGGTCTTCTTTTACTGTTTTAAATTCCTTTGCTCCTACATTAAAGGTATCATTTGCCTTGTTTTCTTCTAATGTCAAAAGGAGGTTTATTGCGTCAACAAGGTCTTCTACATCAAGGAGTTGATATCTATTGTTTCCATCTCCTATAACAGGAATTTTCTTTCCAGAGTTTATCCAGTCATATAGAATCTGGAATATGCCCAATCTAGCCTCTCCAATAAATGTCTTTGGACGAACAATAGGCACGCATAGCCCCTTTTTCCTATATTCTTCACATATCCTCTCTGCCTCTATCTTTGAAATAGCGTATGGACCTATGCCAACAAGTAAGTCATCTTCGTATATTGGATGTTTTTCTGGCGCTCCATATACAGCGGTTGAGGAGATATAGATCACTCTATTTATTCCATTCTCCATAGCGGCGATAAGGACATTTTTTGTTCCATCAATGGTTGTTGTAAGAATATCCTTCTCTTTCCATAATGGCAAAGCAGAAGCACTATGAATAACAAGGGAATCTTTTGTAAAAAGCTTCTTTAATAGAGAAAGGTTTCTAACATCAGCATTGAAATACCTAACATTTTTTGGATATTCAGAAGGGTCTATTGGTGCAATATCTATGATGAGAATTTCCTCATATTTATCAGAGAGCTTATTACATAAATGGTATCCTAAAAAACCTGCTCCACCTGTTATAATGAGATTCATAATCTTTTTAAAGATTATAGCAATTTTATGAACATAAAAGCAAATTTATTTTACTTGAGTAATTGCGTTTTTTTCTTTATGTTGTTTAAGTAAAAGCCAGAGCATAAATTCACCCTGCTTTATCTTTCTAAAATTATTATCCTTAAATTCATAAGACCTTTTAAATGTGTATGTTGTATCATAAAGAAGCCCAAAATGTGATTTTCCATCTACACTTAAAATAATGGAATTCTTCCCCTTTTTTAATGATTTTATTGGGATTGAAAAGCCAAAACCCTTAACCAGACCTTGTGTTGACATACCCAATCTTAGAGGAAGAGAGAAGCTATCATTGATTTTAATGGTTAAGATGCCTGGAAATTCATCAAGGCAATACTTAAAACCTATTTCTGCTTCTTTGTATAAAGAGAGGTCTTCTGTAATAATAATCTCTTTTTTTATAGCCTCCTTATCAGAAAAGATAACAGCATTTCCTCCCCTCCAATCATTGCTTGCATCCTTAATTATAGTATAACCCTTTTCTTGAATGTGAATGCCCTCTGGATGGATAAATGGAAAAAAGGAGGAATAAACCTCTTTATTCCAGACAAGAAGAAAAGAAAAAAGAAAAACTGGGAATAAAAGCAAGATTTTTTTATAATCCATTTTTAAAATTTTCTCGTAAAACCAAAGAATAGAAAAAGAAGAAAAAATAATAAGCGAGGGAAGAAAAACAATTTTATGCCTAGCCATGATTGAAAATATTATGGTAGAGATTGTAAAAGAGAGAATATATAAGTTAAGGAGAAGGCATTCCCTTTTTCTTAATGACAAGAATATTCCAAATAAAGCCAATGGTCCAATTGTTCCAAAGCCTATAAAAAATGGAAGTTTCATAATAGATGACCAGCTTTTCATTTGCTCATAGTTCATATTGTTTGCAATCTCAAATGCACCCCAGAATAAAAAGAATTTACGAATAGTAAGGTTTATAAACATCTTTGGTTTTTCCTTAATAAATCTTATAACATCCTCTATAAGTGCTTTATCTCCTATCTCTTTTATCCTTTTTTCTAGCTTTGGAGAAAATGGTGGTTGGGCATATGTTCCATCAGCCCTTTCGTTATTTCCAACCCAAAGGTTTATAGGACCATTGCCTGAGACTAAGAGGAATTTACCCGATGCACAATAATTTGCTATAGTTACAGGCGAAATAAAAAGAAGGGTAAATAGAGAAAGTAAAGAAAAGCTCAAAATAGCTTTTTTCTTTAAAACAAAAATCATCCATAGAAAGATAAAGGGTAAAAAAAGCAAAATATTTGCCCTTGAAATGGTTGATAATCCCAAGAAAAGACCAGAAAGAAATATATTTTTAAAACAGGGTTCTTTTTCTATTTTAAGAAGAAAAAATAAGGATATTATATTTAAAAAACCTGCTAATGTCTCAAGGAGAAGAAGGCTTTCATGTAGAATAAACATATCATAAAAAGAGGCTAGGCCAAGAGAAATAATAGCGGCCTTTCTTCCAAAGACCCTGTCTCCTACAAGGAAGATAAAGAATAATGTCAAAACACCAATGATCATTTGGATAAGCCTTGCTATATAAAGGTCTGGTCCAAAGAATAAATAGATTATAGAAAGGAAATATGGATATAATGGGTTATAAAAGAAAGGAACGGGATGCTTTCCTTGAAGGATATTTTTTGCATAATTATCATAAGTAACCATATCGGTTCCATAGGGAAGGTTATAGAATGTTGGATCATTCTTTTCAATACTTTGCAGATGAATAATTCTAAAAGCAGTGCCAAGAAAGAGAAAAAAAACAACAAAAATCCATTCCTTCTTTAATGGTTTTGATGCCTTTTTAGGCTTGTTTAAAACTTTCTTTCTCTTTTGTTTCAAAGAAGATAATCCCTCCTATGAAAAAGATAATAAAAACAGGGATTATAAAATATCCAATTCTAAAATTAGCAAGAAGGATAGATAATAGACCTAGAATTATGCCAATTGTATAAAGCAACAAAACAGCCTTTATGTGTGTTAATCCAAAGGCTACCAACCTATGCGAGGTATGGTCTTTCGCTGCTTCGCTTACCTTAGCCTTTCTCATCATCCTTGATATTGTAACAAGGGTTGTATCAAATATGGGAATGCCTAAAATAATAATGGGAATAATCCAGCTAAAGGAAATATCATCAGAAAATCTTAGCTTTATTCCAATAATGCTTAAGATAAAGCCAATAAACATAGAGCCTGTATCTCCCATAAAGATTTTTGCAGGCTTGAAATTATACCTTAAAAACCCAAGGCAGGATCCACAAAGGGCAATGGATAAAGAGCCTACCAGATATTGACCCCCTATTGCAGAAAGAACAAAGAAGAAGAAAGATGCAATCCCTGCTATCCCAACAGATAAGCCATCCATATTATCCAATAGATTAAAGGCATTTGTAATCCCAACAACCCATAAAAATGTAAAGGGAATATCAATATTTGGATTGTTTGTAAAGGATATGCTTGTTCCGAAGATTATTATAAGCCATGTTGCCAGTATTTGGAAAGAAAGCTTTAAAAATGGAGGAAAACCTCTTATATCATCTATAAGCCCAACAAGGATAATTAAAATGGAAGAAAGAATTACAGCAATTATCTCGCCCGATGGTTTTGAAAATAAAGAAAAAACAAGAAGAAAGACAATTGCAATTACAAAGCCGCCGAGTAAGGGAATAGGTTCTAAATGTATCTTTCTTCCAGATGGAAGATCAACAATATTAAACTTTAAAGCAATCTTTCTAATTATTGGCGTTCCAATTAAAGCACCAAAGAGAGAGGCAAGAAATATCCAAAGATAAATTGAGAAGGTCATAACCTTATGATCTTTTCTTTATTTTCTATACCATTTGTTGCATTCCTTGTATCTATAACAAGGTCTGCCGATTGGACAATATCTTTATAATTATAAGAAGAATGGTCTGTTGCAATAACAACGCAATCCATATCTTTTAAGGTCTCTTTTGATACCTCTGTTGAGGTAAAGGCTTTATTTTTTACTGTAATAGATGGAATATAGGGGTCATTGTAAAAAAGGGATACATCTTCATCAAGTAAAAGCTCCATAATAAATTCAGATGGAGAATTTCGGTAATCATCTATATCCTTTTTAAATGCCGCACCAAGAACAAGAATTTTTGAGCCATTCATAGGCTTTTTCTTTTGATTTAAAGCAGAGGCAATAAGGGATACAACATACCTTGGCATCATAAGGTTTATCTCTGCTGCTAGCTCAATAAATTTTGTTGAAAAATCAAATTCCCTTGCTTTCCAGGAGAGATAAAATGGGTCAACGGGGATACAATGTCCACCCACACCAGGCCCTGGAGAAAATTTCATAAATCCAAATGGCTTTGTGGATGCCGCATTGATAACCTCCCAGACATCAATACCCATCCTTCTGCATAAAAGGGTAAGCTCATTTACTAATGCAATATTTACAGCCCTGAATGTATTTTCCAGCAATTTGCATAGCTCTGCTGATTTTGGGGAAGATACAGGATGAACATTTGCCTCTGATATTATCTGGGAGAACAAAAAGCAAGCAATCTCAGTGGATTTTTCTGTTAAACCTCCAACAACCTTTGGTGTATTTTTTATTGTCCAGGTTTTATTCCCAGGGTCAATCCTCTCTGGAGAAAATGCTACAAAGAAGTCAATGTCTGCCTTAAAACCTGTTTCCTCAAGAATTGGAACAACAACCTCCTCTGTTGTCCCTGGGTATGTTGTTGATTGAAGGATTATAAGCTGTCCTTTTTTTAGGCTTTCTTTTATAGAATTTGTTGCGGCAATAATATAAGAAATATCTGGTGCCTTTGCCTTTGTAAATGGTGTTGGAACGCAGATAAAGATTACATCCATCATAGAAAGACAAGAAAAATCAGCTGTTGCAGAAAGCCTCTTTTCTTTGACCAAAGATGCAATATCATCTGTTTTAATATCAGGGATATATGAAATACCCTTATTTATCTTCTCAATCTTATTCCTATCAAGCTCAAATCCAGAAACATTAAATCCAGATTGAGCAAATTCAGCTGCCAAGGGAAGGCCAACATAACCAAGCCCAATAACGCCAATTTTTGCTTTCTTTTTCTTTATTTTATTTTTTAGCCCTTCCATTTTTCATTGCTAAATATTATAATATTTAAGAAATGAAATATGCAAGGTTGGGGACGTAGTTCAACGGGAGAATGCTTCCTTGGCGTGGAAGAGGTTGTGGGTTCGATTCCCATCGTCTCCATAAGGAGGAAAAAATGAAGGAAGATGTTTATGAGGCTAAAATTAAAAGGGGGGTAGATAAATTTAAGGGAATTGCAATAATAATAGGGCTTATATTTTTGTTTTTGATATTCTTCCCTATATTTAACCCAATTGTTATTGTTGATGCAGGAAAAAGGGGGGTTATTCTAAATTTTGGGGCTGTTTCCGAAAAGGTTTTAGATGAGGGATTACATTTTAGAATCCCGATTATGCAAAGGGTAATCCAAATGGATGTTAGGGTTAATAAGGAACAGACAGATGCAGCAGCAGCATCAGCTGACCTCCAGCAAACACACTCTACTATTGCCCTTAATTATCATATCCTTCCTGATAGTGCATGGAAGGTTTATAAGACTATCGGCACTGAGTTTAAGGAAAAAATGATAGACCCGGCAATTCAGGAGGGTGTAAAGGCTATTACCGCAAAGTATACGGCTGTTGAGCTTATTACAGAGAGGGAAAAGGTAGGAGGAGAAATAAAGGAGCTGTTGAAGCAAAAATTACTACCCTATAATATTATTGTTGATGAGCTTTCCATTGTTAATTTTATGTTCTCCCAGCAATTTACAGAGGCTATTGAGTCAAAGCAAACAGCTGAGCAATTGGCTTTAAAGGCACAAAGAGACCTTGAAAGGATAAAGATAGAGGCAGAGCAGCAAGTAGCACAAGCAAAGGCAGAGGCAGAGGCTTTGAGGCTCAAAAGGGAAAACATTACAGATGACCTTATAAGATTAAGGCAAATAGAGGCAAATTTAAAGGCTATAGAAAAATGGGATGGAAGAATGCCTCAGATTACAGGTGGTGTCCTACCATTTATTGATGTAAAAAGCCTTCAATAGTTTAAGTTCCTATATTTCGCTACCTTTGCGTCGGATTATCTTATGATAGAATATATTATATCAAAAACCTTTCATAAAAGCCAATTTTTATAAATTTTATCTTCCTTTTTCTCTTGATTATTCCCCTTCCTGATCTTCAAAGGGATAAATATCCCATATTTGGTTTTGGGGTTTTTCAAAGGTAAGTTCATAATTATCCCTTCTCCTTTAGTAGCCATTGGGTTGGGGCTGAGAAGACCCAAGAGATCAAAAACCTCTTGTTGATAGCTGTCTAGTTCAGAGGGTTTTAATATCTTTTGGCCTCCAAGTAAATTGCAAAGGCTAGATTGCAAATTGTCCAATGAAAGAGAAATTGAGGTAGATTTTTAATTAAGAAAAAATTTGCAATTTAAAATTTACAATTTAAAATTTACAATTAAACAATTCGTTTCTGGCTCTTTAGCATAAAGGAAGCTCAACACATATTAGGGAGCTAAACACATACGGATTTTTTGTCAGATATTTGGGAAAACCAATTGCTTTTTAATATAACTTGTTGTAAAATTGTCTATATGGGTAATGGCAAGGTATATCTTATAGGAGCAGGGCCAGGAGACCCGGGGCTTCTTACCATAAAGGCAAAGGATGCAATTGCTAAATGCGATATAATTCTATATGATTGCCTTGTTTCAGAAGAGATAATTGAGACCTTGCCAGATAATAAAAACCTTTTGTGCGTTGGGAAAATGGGTGCGTCCCATATTATGGAGCAGGATGAGATAAATAGCCTGATTTATAACCTTGCAAGCGATGGACAGATTATTGCAAGGCTTAAGGGAGGAGACCCATTTCTCTTTGGTCGGGGAGGAGAGGAGGCATTATATCTTATGGAAAAAGGGATTGATGTTGAGATAATCTCTGGCATATCATCATCCCTTGCCTGCCCTCTTTATGCTGGGATTTCAATAACCCACAGGGATTATGCCTCTTCCTTAACAATAATAACAGGACATAGAAAAGATGACGACAAAATTAGCTGGAAGGAACTTGCAAAAGGACAGGGAACCCTTATTATTCTTATGGGCATTGAAAGGATTACCGAGATTACAAAAGCCCTTATAGAGGCAGGAAAAGACCCAAAAACACCAACCTCTGTTATAAGATGGGGCTCTCTTCCATATCAGCAAACAATAACAGGAGAATTGCAGGAAATAGGAAGGCTTGTTTCTGAAAATAATATTACGCCCCCAGGCGTTATTGTAATCGGCGATGTTGTTAAATTGAGAGAAAAGATGGCATGGTTTGAAAAAAAGCCTTTGTTTGGAAAGAAAATTCTTGTATTAAGACCAGAAGGCCAGATAGATAATCTTTCCAAAATCCTTTTTGATAAAGGTGCAGAGGTTATAAAATTTCCCATAATA
Source organism: bacterium (assembly GCA_040753555.1). Taxonomy (NCBI): domain Bacteria; species bacterium. The sequence continues at coordinate 27,513 of JBFMDZ010000005.1, read as the reverse complement.
TCCATTGTTCCTTATAATGACCCTGCCCTTCCTTATATCCTGGAAAAAATAAATAGCTACGATTGGCTTGTCTTTACATCAACCAATGGCGTCAGGCTTTTTTTTGAAAAATTAGATGATATAAGGGGTTTTTATGGGCCAAAGATTGCTGCAATTGGAGAGAAGACAAGGGATGAGATAGCAAGGCTTAAAATTAAGGTAGATATTATGCCAGAGACATATCAACAAGAAGCATTACTTGATATGCTTTTAAAGGAAGGAATTAAGGATAAAAAGGTTCTTGTTATAAGGTCAAAAGAAGGACGGGATATTCTTATCTCAGGGATTTCCAGGAATGGCGCAAGTGTTAATACACTTATATTATATGAGGCAAAACCAACAGAAAAAGACCCAAATCCTATAAAAAGCATCATCCAAAACAACGAAATAGATGCAATCTGCTTTACAAGCCCATCCTGTGTTTCTTCCTTCCTTAAGCTAATAGGAATCTTTGATGCTAAAATTGCAAGCATAGGACCTATAACCAGCAAGGCTTTAATGGATAATGGAATTTCAGTAGATATTGTTGCCTCTACCTTTACAGATGAGGGTCTTGTTGATGCAATATGCGGGTATTATAAAAATGAGCATAAAAGAACAATTTAAGTTATTAACAAATTTTTTTGAACAGGAAAATTTTGATTATGCAGTTATCGGAGCATTCGGCCTCTATGCTTATGGATATACTAGGGCAACAAAAGATATTGATTTCATTACGAGGGTTGAATACCAGAAAATGATTGTTGAGTATCTTGAGAAAATTGGCTTTGAAACATTAAACCGTTCAGAGGGTTTTTCCAATCACCTACATCCCCTTGGACAAGTAAGGATAGATGTGGTTTATGTAGGTGGCGAAACAGCCAATACTATTTTCCAATCCACAAAGAAAAAACTTATTCTTGAAAATCTTGAAATTCCAGTAGTTAGCCCTGAACACTTAATTAGTCTAAAGCTCTTTGCAATTCAGAATGACCCTCCTAGAAAATATAAAGAGCTTGCCGATATTAAGGAGATATTCCATCTTACAAATTTTAAAAAAAATGCCTTGCAAAGACTTTTTAAGAAATATGGACTTGAAAGGTATTATGATGAAATTATAAATGAATAAAGCAAAAATTAACAGCCTTATTTTTCAATGGGACAATAAAGCCTCTAAAAAAAATCTATTTAACAAAGACAAGAAACAGCGTTCTCTTGATGAGTATTTTGATTTATTAGATGAAATTAAACCCCATAAACACGAACTCAATAGTGCTAAAATTTTTAAAACCCCTGTATATATTTTGCCAGAAAAATCTACTCTTCCTCATAGCCAGTGAACATAGCCTTTAGATGGCTTAAGGGTGTTTTTCCAAAGGTAGTTAGATAGATATGGACAGGGATAAAAAGGACAAGAGGGATAAAGGTTATAGTATGAATGGTTTAACAATATTGCTATTTGTGTGGCAATTTATATATAGCTTATCTTCCTTTGCCTTTGTAAAGCAACAAAGGATAATAAGAAGAAATAAGAATAAGTTAACATAATTATTATCAGAAAATAAGCAGCATCAAGCATTTTTGGAATTAAGAAAATAAAAATTGACAAAAAGGTTTTAGATAAAATATATTTATGTTTAAAATGTTCTTCTGGATAGAAATGGAATGTAAAGATAATAATCATTATGTTTACTAAAGTTTTTAAGGTTTTTCTCTTTCTCTTTCCTATAGTTGCATTTGTTGCAGGGATTCCTGATAGAATAAGGGTTGGAAAGGTTTCATTTTCCCACAAAAGGCATATAGAAAAAATAGGAAATTGCCAAAAATGCCACCACTTAGATTACCAAAACCCCCAGGCTTGCAATATTTGTCACGGCAAAATCGGAAATATTTTAAAACCAAAAGAGGCACACCTTAAACAATGTTTAGACTGCCACAAAAAAGAAAATATTGTTACCTCCTGTGGTGCTTGCCATATAAAGAAAAAGGAAAAACCAATTGAAATGGCTGATATTGTAATAGGTAGCATTACATTTTCTCATAAAAGGCATATAGAGATTAGTTGTAGCAAGTGCCACCATAAGGATATACCACAATCTTGCAAAAATTGCCATTTAAAACCAGAAGAATTAAATATCCCCAAACTTAAAGGGGCATATCATCAACAATGTATCCTATGCCATAAGGTAATGAAGGGGCCTGTTGAATGCAGGGATTGCCATAATATCAGACAACAAAGGAGAAAGGAATGAATAGAAGGGAATTTTTAAAAACAGGGGCTATAGGATTAGGTGGATTGGTGGGGATTAAAGGCTCGGTTTATCCCTCGGAAACAAAAGAATTTTATGGAATGCTGGTGGATACAACCCTCTGCATTGGCTGCAGTTCTTGCGAGAAGGCTTGTGCAGAAGTAAACCATCTTCCAGCACCAAATTTAGGAGATGACAAGCCAAGAGAGACAAGTATTGATGCCTTTACGGTGGTCAATAAATTCAAAATTGATAACAAAGAGATATTTGTCAAAAAGCAATGTATGCATTGCAATCAGCCAGCCTGTGCCTCTGCCTGTCTGGTTAAGGCAATGCATAAGACAGAAGAAGGACCAGTTATCTGGCGGGGTAATAAATGTCTGGGTTGCCGCTATTGTATGATTGCTTGCCCATTTGATATTCCAAAGCTTGAGTACAACAGCCTAAATCCTAAGATAAGAAAATGTGAATTTTGTTTTGAAAGGCTTAAAAAAGGGGAAAAGCCTGGCTGTGTAGATGCCTGTCCTATGGAGGCACTTATATTTGGAACAAGGAGGGAGCTTATTGAAATTGCAAGGACGAGGATATACAAAAATCCCGAAAAATATGTCCATCATATCTATGGTGAAGATGAGGCAGGAGGAACAGGCTGGCTTTATCTTGCAAGCGTTCCCTTTCAAAAATTAGGCTTTGGTGCAAATATTGGAACAACGCCATACCCTGAATATACAAAGGAGTTTTTATACAGCGTTGCCTTAATATTCTTGGTCTGGCCCTCATTTCTTGTTGGCTTACATAAGGCTTTAAAGAAAGAAGATGAAGGAGATTAAAAGGTTTATTTTATTTTTTATTTCTGAGCTAAAGCCAAAGGGAAGGCTACTTACACCATTTAATATCATTACCACGCCCATAATCCTTCTTGGCATTGCCTTAATAATCTATCGCTTTACCAATGGATTAGGAGCAATTTCAGATGAAGGCTCACAGGATTTTCCTTGGGGATTGCTGATTGGGTTTAATGTGATCACCGGGGTTGCCTTGGCAGGTGGAGGGTATGTTATTGCCTTTATGGTCTATATTCTGGGTTTAAAGAAATACCATCCTGTGGCAAGGCCTGCCATTCTTACAGCCCTTCTGGGATATTTATTCTATGCTGGCGCCCTTATGCTTGATTTAGGAAGACCCTGGAATATTATAAATCCAATGATTGGCAATTCCTTTGGAGTAAGTTCGGTTCTCTTTTTGGTTGCCTGGCATTTTTTCCTCTATATCGTTGCCCTTTTTATTGAATTTTCACCCGCAGCGGCTGAGTGGCTAGGCTATAGAAGATTAAGAAAATTCCTCGGCAGATTAGCCATTGGCGCTGTGGTTTTTGGAATTACCCTTTCAACCCTTCACCAATCAGGTCTGGGAGCTTTATTTTTACTTTGTCCAAATAAGCTTCATCCCTTGTGGTATACCAATATATGCATCTTTTTCTTTATCTCAAGTATATTTTCAGGGTTATCAATGACAATTATTATAAGCTCAATTTTTAAACAAGATGGGGATATTGTTGTAGGTTTAGGAAAACCTGCGGCGGTTTCTATGTTTGTCTATTTTGCATTAAAGCTTATAGATATTGCCCATTCAAGGCACTGGCAATATTTTCAAAGCCCAATGGGATATTTATATCTGGTTGAACTAATAGGGCTTGTTCTTGTTCCAATGGTTATGTTCACCGAAGGCGTAAGGAGAAAAGGGATTGGTTTGATTAAGGTTGCCGCTTTTATTACCGTAATCGGGGTTATTCTAAACAGGCTAAATGTTACAATGATAGCCTTTAAATGGTATTTGCCCAAACATCTTCCTTCATGGATGGAATTTGTAATTAGCCTTACAATAATTCTTACACAAATATGGGTTTTTCGCTGGATTGTCAATAGAATGCCTGTCTTAAGAGAACACAAGTGGGAAGAAAAAACCACAAATGAACACGAATAAAAAGCAGACTAAATCATTGACTTTTAAAAAATATTGATATTAAAATATCTTTATTAAGGAATGGGGTGCTTATATTGTAAAGAGGGCTTATGTATATTAGTAATTTGGAGTGGGATGATTACCGCATCAAGCATATTGCCAGGCATAATGTTAAACCTTATGAAGTGTGGGAAGTATGTGAAGACTTGTTGCATCTGGCTCATTGTGAGGGTCGTAATCGCTATCGTCTCTATGGCCAGACGGCAGAAGGTAGATACTTATTTGTCGTTTTGGAGCAAGTTGGAAAGACGGTGTATAAGCCTATCACAGCTAGGGATATGTCTGATAATGAAAAGCGAAATTATAGGAAACTAAGAAAATGAATAAGTTACAAATACCAAAATTCAAAACTTACGAAGAGGAAGCAGCATTTTGGGACAATCTTGATACCTCTTGTTTTATGGAAGATAATGGGGAATGGTTTAGGTTTGAGACACCTAACAAACGAGCAATTCGTGTTGCTATCTTGCCTGAAATTGCGGACGAACTTATACGCCGTGCCCATATCCAAAGGATATCAATTGAAACAATGATAAATGTTCTTTTGATTGAACACATCCATGAAGCTGTTGTGGACTAATCAAAAAATGTATTTTGTTTGGGCATTTCGCTAGATTGTTAACAGGATGCCAGTTTTAAGAGAAAATGAATAGCTTTGTAGATATTTATGCCACAAAGGGGATTGAATACCTTATTATCATTGGATTTCTAATCTCCTTTACCCTATTTTGGAAATACATTAACAAATAATCTTTTCCACCTATAAAAACAGAATTTCCCAATTTTTCGTTAAATCCATTAAGATGACTTTAGGATAATTAAGTCATAAGCATCTTTATAGCAGGAAGGAGAATATCATCCATTGTAATTAGCTTCATACAATTAAAATGTCCCTTTGGGCATTTTTGGGGTCCATGTGGGCTACAGGGTCGGCAAGAAATGGGCTTTTCAACAATTATGGTAGAGCTTGTTTTATAAGGACCAAAACCCATCTCAACTGTTGTAGGGCCAAAAATGACTATTGTTTTTTTATTTAAACCATAGGCTATGTGGATTGTTCCTGTATCATTCCCAATTATTAGAGAACACCTTTCAAAAAATGCAGGAAGCTCTAAAAGGCTTATTTTTCCACAGGCAATAATAGGTTTATTTCTTGCCATTGCCTGGATTTTATAGGCTTCATTTAGATCATTTGAATCCCCAAAGATAATTGCCTTTGCTTTATATTGATGCATAGCATCTATAATCTTGGCAAAGCTTTCTGGAGGCAATCTCTTTGTTTGCCAATGAGAAAAGGGAAGAAATCCTATCAAAAGGTCATCCTTCTTAATTCCCCATCTTAAAAATAAACCATCTACCTTTCTTTTCGCAGAATCATCTATAAATATATCAAGACCCCTTTCATCAGGATTGACACCAAATTCCTTTATCAAAGAGAGCTTTCTTTGTGCTTCATGGATTTTTCTGTTATAATAAACCCTGTCTGTCAAAAGAAATGAAAGGTTTGTATTAGAAAATCCTATCCTTTTTGGAATATTGGAAAGCCAGGATAAAAGGGTTGTCCTTGCTGACCTATGTGGAAGGATGGCGAGGTCAAAATTTTCTGCTTTTATTTTCTTAATAATTTTTAAATACGCAAACAATCCCCTTTCTTTTTTATCCTTATCATAGGGAATAAAATTAGAGATATAAGGATTATTTGCTAAAGCCTCACATCCAATAGGCCGTCCTAGAAAAGAAAGGGAAGAATGGGGAAATGTCTCATAAATTCCCCTTATTAGGGGTGTTGTAAGGAGGCAATCTCCAAGAAATGCTGTTTCTACAAGTAAGATTTTACTTGGATTGTATGAAAGATATGGTTTTTTATTAAGAATTGCATAAATTGCTGCCATTACATCATCCACGCTTATCATTTTCATACATTTATTATCTTCCTTGCATTTACTTCCTCCATGGAGGCTACAAGGTCTACACTTAAGGCTTTTTTCAACAACAATACCCCTTAATGGAAAGAAGCCAAAATCCCTTGTCGTTGGTCCAAAAAGGGCTACAACAGGAATATTAAGTGAATCTGCAATATGCATAGGCCCTGTATCAGGAGAGATAAAGAGAAAGCATCTTTCAATTAAGCAAGAAAGCTCTATAAGGTCTGTTTTTCCTATAAGGTCTTTTATAGGAGCCTTGCAAATGGATTTTATTTTTAAACCCAATTCCCTGTCATTTTCATTGCCAAAAAGGATAATTTGGCATCTAAATTCTTTGCTTATCTTCTCTATAAGCCTTGCATAACCATCAATGCTCCATATTTTGTTTTTATGCTGGGATTCCGGTGCTATTCCACAAATCAAGCCATCCTCTATCCCAAATTTTTCAAGGATTTCTTTTTTGTTTATTCCAGAAAGGGTAAGGGAGGGCTTAATATAGCTTATTCCTAGACTTTTAAGATTTTTGATATATCTTTCTGATATATGGGGTTTTTCCTTAAAAAGGTCAAAGTGAAAAAGAAAAAGCCATCTTTTCAGGGTATTCTTATTATAAAATATTTTTCTTTTTGCACCACTTAAAATAGAAATTAAAAAAGTCCTTGGATTTGATGAAAGGTCAACAACAAGGTCAAATTTTTCCTTTCTTATTTTCTTAATTGCTGGAAATATTTTATCAAAAGGGATTGCCTCCTCTATTCCTGGAATAAGGCTTAAAATTTTAAGATATTCATTTTTTGCAAGGAAAAATATCTTTGAGTTAGGAAACCTTTTTTTTAAAGAAGAAACAACAGAAGATGTTAAAACAATGTCTCCTAAAGAGCTTAATCTTATAAGGAGAATTTTCACATTATGGAAGGTCAGAAACGCGTTTTAAATCTTCTGGTCTTATAAGCCTTAAAACAGTTCCATCGGGAAGAACAAGCTTGCTCTCTTTTTTAAGGATAAAGGAAGCAGGGCTTGGAAATGGTGCTTTTGCAGATGATACAGGTGGCTTTGCTCTCTCTGTTTTCTTTTGTAGCCTTTCAGCAGAGGTAGAAACCTTTGTTGCCTTTTTTCTCCCTGGTTTTACCGATGTAGCCTCCCTTTTTATTGTTTTCTCTGGGCAGGATGGACATTTAGCAAATACCCCCTCTTTTCCAAAAACCAATATTGTCAAAATCAAAAAGATTTTCTTCATCCTAATTAAGTATAACCCATTTAAAGCCTTTTGTAAAGATTTATTTTAGGGTTTGCAAGGTGATTTATAAAGTTGGGATAACATACCACTCAATGCGTTGTGCGTCTGTTGCGTTATGGGTTGTGAGTCTATCGCTTTTATGAAGTTATTTCAAGCATCCTTTCAATGGATTTCCTTGCTTTATCCATTACAGGTTTCTCAAGCTCTATTTTATAAACCTCATCCTCCAATGACCATAAGACCTTTTCTAATGTTGTAAGCTTCATATTTGGGCATATTGCAAGCTCTGATGCAAGATAAAATACCTTATCTGGGTTTTCCTTTTTAAGCCTATGGATTATCCCATTCTCGGTTCCTATAATAAACTCTTTGTTTTTACTCTCCTTAATATGCTTAATCATCCCGCCTGTTCCATATACAAAGTCAGCAAGAGAAACAACATCCCGGCTGCATTCAGGATGGACAATTACCTCTGCATCTGGATGTGCCTTCTTTACCTTTAATACCCCATCTTTAATGATTTTAAGGTGTGTTGGACAGAAGCCATTCCAAAGAATAAGGTCTCTTCCTGTTTTTCGTAAGATATAATCTCCAAGCCATTTATCAGGCGTAAAGATTATTTCTTTATCCCTTGGAAGAGAATTTATAACATTTACACCATTTGCAGATGTGCAACAATAATCTGTCTCTGCTTTGATTAAAGCAGATGTATTGACATAAGAGACAACAAGTGCATTTGGATGCTCTTTTTTAAGCCTTTTCAATTCACTTACATTAATCATATCAGCCAATGGACAGCCTGCATTTATATCTGGCATCAATACCATCTTTTCTGGCGATAAAATCTTTGCTATTTCAGCCATAAAATGGACACCACAAAATACAATAATATCAGCATCTGTCTCCTTTACCCTCCTTGATAAATCCAAAGAATCACCAAGAAAATCTGCCACATCCTGAACCTCTGCTGGCTGGTAGTTATGAGAAAGAATTATGGCATTCTTTTTCTTACAAAGCTCCCTTATCTTCTTTGCAAGACTTTCATTCCCTTTGACTCTTGACTCTTGACTCTTGACTCTTGACTCATTGGTATAGACATTCATCCTCTTCCCCCTTGCAAACCCAATCATCGTTATCCCTGCTTTGTCAGCAAGGGAAATAGCCAGGTCTGTTGGCGATGACCTTGAAATAATTATTGGAATGCCAGCATTCATTGCCTTAATAACAATCTCAGAGCTTATCCTTCCCGATGTTAATATTGCCTTATCAGAAAATCCCTCATTTTTTAAGAATATAGCCCCTATTACCTTATCAATGGCATTATGCCTTCCAATATCCTCCTTAAAATCAAGAATTTTATCAGAAAAAGAAATAGCTGCTGAATGTATTCCTCCTGTTTCCTTAAATCCTTTTGACATCATTTGAAATTCCTGAATAAGCTTAAGAATTAAGGAAGAAGAAAGACAAAGCGAGGAATCTATCCTCTTTATTTTTTCTGGATGGGAGACAAAGCCTTTTCCACAACCAGATGTAAGGATGAGCTCACTTTCTCCCTTTATGTTTCCAGATACATTAACCTCTCCATTTGTGCTATTGATAGATAAAATATCATTAGCCTTTTCAATCAAACCTAAAGAAAGCAAAAATCCACAGGCTAATTCAGAAAGATGTGAAGGTGTAGCAAGAAGGGAGGCTATTTTTTTGCCATTTGCCTTAATGGTAATAGGTGCCTCAGATGCCACAAGGTCGTCAAGATGTTCCCTTTTTTTATCCTCAATCTTTAAAAGCCTTATCCTTGATTTCATAGATAAATTATACAAATTTAAGGGGTTTAAATCAAGTTGTGTAAGTTGGGTTAGAATTTGAAGGATATGAGTTTTTATTGCTGAAAAATGGTTTTAAACAGCTAAAAACCTTTACTTTTCATTATATTGCACAAAGCCTTCTTCACCCCAATTGAGGATATGAATAGGATTTATGTAAGGGATTATATTGACAGTCATTATTTCTCCTTTTTCACTCATTTGAACAAGAAGTTGGTTAGCCCTAGGGTCAATAACAGGCCTTGAGGGAACACCCTCTCCAAGATAAACAGAGGTGGTCCAAAGCGATTTTGTCTCAGATACCTTTATTTGTCCTTTCTTTTCCAAAACCTCTTTTTCAGGAGCCTCGCCAGTTCTATAATTTAATGCATGGATATAGCCAACACCACCTGCACTACAAGGCAGGATATTTGGAATAAAGGAGGTGAAAAATACCATTTCAGCATATATGAGTGGAGGCTCTGTAACCCTTTCTGCAACCTGGTATTCAGAGGTATTTGGACGATCAGGGGGTGGACATCCCTTAAAGTTAAGGTCAATATACCAGCCTAAACTCTCAGTTCCGTATGACCTTACTACCTTTGTTGTCCTTGTTGCTATGCCGCTAAATGTATAATTACCTGCCTCATCTTTTATACATTCTGGTGGCTTATTATATTGTGTAACAAATTCCAATTTATCTAATTGGATATTTTTGTTAATAGTAGGGCCTCCATATTTTATTCCTTTATCTATCAAGGCGTAAAATGTTTGGGTTTGGGTTGATGCAATATCCTCCTTCTCGCTATATTTACCTGTTCCAAAGAAAAGTATTGTTTTATAATCTGCCGTAAATGCAACAGATATGGGAGTGCTTATGGGTTGAGGGTCTCCACCAATATCTCTATCTTTTGCTTCAAAGATGATATAAGGCTTCCCATCATTATCTGTATGGCTTCCCACTGTCATTTTCCATACCCTTCCCTTTACATCGCCAAAATACACAACATCTGCCAAGCCATCAAATTTTTTGTCTGTAACACGATCATCTATACAGCAGGCTGATGTTAAAGGAATAGTTGCTTCTATCCCTATATTATCATCTTTTACCGAAATTTCATCATCTTCTATACTATTTCCATTCCAATCAAACATTTTTCCTGTTGCAATATCCAATGGAATAATATAGGGCTTTCCAGATGTAGAGTTTGTGCTTGTTGTTAAAAATGCTACCCAATTGGCACCATCATCTCTTCTTACTATCCCAATTTCAGGTGATGCCATTGCATCACCAAGTTTATCCCTATTTGAATACTCCCAAAGAATGGTTTTTGTTGAGGCATTTGGAAAATCTGCCATTATATTAGAATCTGTAATATTCAAAGCAAAGTAATAGCTTCCACCCTCCCTCTCTCCACCAACAAGCACTGTTCCCCATTCTTTGCTATCTGGTAAATCTTTATTAAAATTCATAAATATATCTGTCTTTATAAGCCCAAGGTCAACGCCAGAAAAGTGGCAATGCCTTGGCTCTGCCTTTTCTCTTAAATATGGAAGAAGGTTAGATGGAATATATGCCCATTTTTCCCATCCACCGCATAGCCATGGTTTTGCAGCATTTTGTTTGCCACAATTTGGTTCCTCGTATTGTGTACAAGTTCCTTTTAAACTCCAGTTAAGACAGTTGCTTGTTAACTTAAATGCATGAAGCATACCAAGGTTAGAGCCTACAAATGCCATTCTCTCTCTAGTTTTATAATTTTTGAAAAAGTCAATATAATCATCCCTTCCACAAGTATTTGTTCCATACCAGGCATTTGGAGCACCCAAAACAATTGGTGTAGAATAAACAATATCAAAAAGCCTCCACCCATTTGGCCTCTCATCAAGAATGTTTGGAAATATTTTAGGAAGAAAGCCCCAAGGATCCATATCACCATTTTCAGTTCTATATTCACCCCTAATCCAATAAATAAGGGCATCTGTTTGTGAACCTGTTAAAGTAGAAGTCCCTTCAAGCATAGCGTTTAGCCAAAAATCACCTTTCTTAAACTCTATCCGGCTATTTACGGATGTATTTAAGGTATAAATATTCCTATCCTTTCCAGAATCATCCAAGTTCCTCAAAGAACTATCATCATCAAGATCATCTGTCTCTGTTCCAAGCATTGCCCCTCCATCCCATACAGGCTTTGAGCCCATAGAGTATGGAAGCTTAAATGCCTCAAGATAACCCCTCCATCCCTTTGGATCAAACCTTGCCCTGACAACATAATCCTCACTCCTTGATTCAGATGTTGATATGGAAACAGCAACAGCCACAGAGGATGATGTTCTTCTGATAATATCCTCAATTATTTGAGAGAGGTATTCTTTTAGATTTGTTGGGTTTGTTGCAGAAAAATACCTCTTTTCAGACTCTTTTAGGTCAAAATAATTGTTTTTATTATACACACCATTTATATATTTATCAGCCTCTGCGGCATTTTGTAAGAATGGAGAATCATACTGGAAGCCAACAATATATGTATTGATGCGCTGTTGTTCATCGCCTGTTGGTCCAGCAATACTCGTTGAAGTTCCAGGCACAAGGTCTGTTTTACTTCCACCAAGGTATTTTACAACATCATCAAGGTAGTGGCTACAAAACTGCTTAGTACACCCTGCGGGTGTTGCTGTTTCTGACCCAAGCCTATTACATTCAACTCCATTTGAATTCCACGTTCCTGCCTTTGCAAGTTCTTGGAATTTAGGTGGTTCAGCTCCATCACCGTCAAAATCAAAGTCCGTTGAATCATTTGGAACTATATCACCAACACTATAACTACCCTTAAGTGGAGGAACCTCTGTATCATAAGTAGGAAATCCATCTGTAACAAGGAGAATTGAATTGTCCTGACACCAGGATTGTATTCCCATATTCTGACTTCCATATTCAGTAGGTCCATGTATCAATATACGTTTTATATTTTCACCATCTAGCTTACCAACACAAAACATAGTCTTACTTCCTATAAAATACATCCCTGCCTCATAAACACTTTCAGCAAGGGGTGTATATTTATCTGAGATAACCTCTGTTCTTAATGCTGTTTCTATATTGTCAATATGGCTTAAATCAACAGGGTCTTTAGTAGAAATAGAGCCACATTTTACCAATAATTCTCCACCCCTCTCTATATCATAAGAACCTTCTTTAATCTCTTTCCTGTTACATGTTCCAGAAACGAGTTCTTCTTGAACTACTGGATCATAGCTATACCTTCTAAAGGTCATCAACCCATAGCGAAATTTAACATCAAGATTAAAAAGCTTTTTCCAATCTGTCCTTATGAGGTCATTTATTACATACCTTGCTATATTCATTCTGGATGCAGGCTTTTTATACCAATATCTATACCAATTGCTCCAATCATCCTTATACTTATCAAACCAGTAGTATTCATTGCTATTCTTTTTCTTTGGCTCTTTTAAAAGTGGGACTCCATTTTCATCTGTTAGGTCTTCAAGAAAACTTGGAATCTCAGGGGTTTTTAAGGGATAATTAGGATGTTTAACCCTTTGTAAGGTTACCTTATAAAAATTAGCTCCACCAAGTGTTTTCCACAGGGTTACATTTGCTTTTGTAAGAAGCCAATTAAGATAATTACTATCGTATAAACCCTCCCAAAATTGAGGATTTTCATTGGTATAATCATTTTGGACAAAATAGGCTACTATGTAATTATTGGGGGTTCTTTCACCAAGGATATAGTATCCATTTTCTTTGCAGTGAAATTCACTTGTAAAAATCCCACTATAGGTTATATTTGGGTTATATATATACTCTTCCTTTTGTCCTTCTGAATATGTATACCCTGCCTCTGTACCTGGTTGCATAATAACATTCATACTGTCTGAGTTATCAAGAAGAATAAGGAGGTTTGGGTCTATCTCAAATGCAGAGAGAAAGATGGGATTTTTGCATTCTCCCTCCTTCGCCTCTCCTATCAAAGGAAGGAAAAGAAAGCCCAATAAAAGCAAAGCTATTTTCTTCATTCTACTTTTCTACTGGATATACCCTCTCTACAGTAAGATGAACAACCCTCCTTATATTCCCTTTAAACCCTTCTGCTCGAACATGGTAATAAAAACCCTGAAAAGATCCATGTGCTAGAAATTGTGGTCCTTGTTGATAGCCAGAGGGAGGTCTTTGGCCAATCCATGTTACTATTACATGGTATCCCTCTCTTGTGAACCAACCCTTTTCAAAATCAATTCTATATCCATCTGGTTCTGCAAATGCTCCATGTGAGCCAAATGCCTGGAACGCATAAAGAGCCTGATTTATCCCTGCCTCAGCATAATCAAAAGCCTCATTTCTATTTTTTAAGCTTACAGTAAGACCTGTCTCCCTTCTTGCTAAAAGGACAAGTATTATGCCCACAAAAAGGAGGATAAATATAATGGATATAGCAAGAACCAAAGCAACACCCTTTTTCTTCATTCTAAAGATTTTACCTTAGCTACATAATATGTATTTCTAAGCCTCACATTTGTATCTATCCTTGTGGTTAAGGTTCTACCTTCTCCCCTTATAGGATAATTAAATAAAATACCTACATCTATGCTTCTTATTGTATCAGTAACATCCGTAGTTGTTGCTGGCATATTTACAATATTTCCATTTGCATCCCTATATGTAAATGTTACATCATCTATATTATTAGCAACCGTATTCCAATTCACTGCTTCTTTACCAGTTCCCCTACGAAGGGTTCTTGTATTTGAAGCAAAATCATATGTAATATGCTCATTTTCTTGTACGGTTCCACTTTCATCAAAGTCTCCCTCAAAGATTGCTGTACTTGTTGATGAATTTATTCCTATCCTATCTACATCATATGCAAAGTTTGGAGAATTAACAGTATCTTCATCAAAGGGATTCCAATATCTGTATCCTGCATGCCTTAATTCAGAGGTCATAAGGTCAAGGGCTTCCCTGATATTGTATTCAGCCTCTACCCTTGCCCCTGTTCTTATATGAATCCTCTCTGTCATTAAGAAAATCTGATAGACAACACCGACCATCGCCACCATACAAACAAGGGAGATTAAAAGCTCAACCAAAGTTATACCCATCTTTTTCTTCATTTAATCAACAAAATTCTTGCTCTCCTCAAAGAATGCATTATCTGGTGCTATATATATTGTATTGGTTATTGTTGACCATTTATTATCCTCTATCCAGGCACAGGATACACTAAATGTTCCTCCAAATATATTATCTTCCCTTACATCCAAAGTGCCACTTCCTACACTTGGCCTTCCAGCGGCAGGACCAATTCCTGTCTCAGTTCCTGGGATTATAAAGAAATTAATTGGACCTACGCTTTTTGTAAGGATACCACCTATATACCAGGTTATATCTTCATCCTTTATATCAACAATCTCTCCCTCTGATCCTTTTCTTGTTGTTGCGGTTGCCCACTGGATGCTCTTTATCTCTTCTATTCTTTCCTCAAGGAGAAATACCGCTTCTTGCTTATGCTTTGAAAAGATTATTGCCCTTTGGGTAGTGATTATTGCCTTTAGAAGAAAGAGAGCACTTCCTAATACTATAACCATAGCCACAAGAATCTCAATAAGTGTAAATCCCGTCTTCATTTTCTTTCTTCTATCTTACCAAGCCTTGAAACTGTTACAAATCTTGATTTATTTCTAAATGTTAAGCTACCTATTACTTCATAAGAAACAAAGCCTGTTAAAGTAGCAAATGAAAGCGTAGCCGTAGCAATAGGAATATTGGTTAAAAGGTGAAATTTGCTCATATCACGCTTTCTTTCTGTATCAGAAAGCCAGATTGGGTTTTCAAGAATTGTTTCTCCTTCTGTAATTGTATATGTTCCTGTATATGCCAATGGTGGTGTTATGGTTCCAAAGATAACTGTTGTTCTTGTTCCACTTTTTGCCCTCTCTTGCGCCCATTGAAGGTCTTGGATAAAATCCTGCGTTGCTGTTTTAAGCCTTATCATAGCAAAATAAGAATTTATCTTTATTATAGTAATCCCTAATACAACACCAATGATTATTATTACAACAAGCATCTCAATCAATGTAAATCCCATTTTTTTTAAAAAGCATACCTTCATTTTTTTCTCTATTGTCTAATTTAAGTTTAATATATATTATATCATTTGTCAAAAAAATCTTATGAAAGGCATATTTATAACAGGAACAGATACAGGGTATGTGTTCAGCAATGACAAAGAGGCATTATATAAGGCATTTATTCCAATGGGAGAGGAAATTATTTTTTCGCTGGAGCAATGACCATAACTATCCTTTTTCCCTCAAAATATGGCCTTTTTTCAACAAAAGAAAAATCCTTTAGGCAATCAGCAAATTTTGTAATGGTATTCATTCCTATCTCTGAATGCACTATCTCCCTTCCCTTAAAATTAAGAACAACCTTTATCTTACAGCCATTTTCTAAAAATTTCTTTGACTGATTTGCCTTAAAGGTAAAATCATGCTCATCTGTAGATGGTCTTAATTTTACCTCTTTTACTTGAATTGCCTTTTGTTTTTTCTTTCCCTCTTTTGCCTTTTTATTCTGGGAATACATATATTTTCCATAATCCATAATTTTACATACGGATATGGAATTATCAAATGATACCTCAACAAGGTCAAGCCCGGCATTCCTTGCCTCCTGTAATGCCTCATACCTTGAAACCACCCCTTTTTGATTCCCATTTTGATCAATAAGCCTTATCTTTGGGGCTCTGATGGCCTCGTTTATAAAAAGCCTTTTCTCTTTCAACTATAACCCTTTCTTCATCTTTTCATAAAGAGCGATTCTATCAAGGACAACTATTTTCTTTCCCTCCCTCTTTATTAAGCCAGCCTTTATAAATCTTGAGATTGCCCGATTTGATGTTTCCCTTCTTATTCCACACATATCTGCTATATCCTGATGAATAAGTTTAATATCTATCAATACCCCATCCTTTCTTTTTACTCCATATTCCTCTATCATATTTAAAAGAAAAGAGGCTATCCTTTCGTCAGCAGAAATCAGGGTAAGGATTTTAACCTGATTGTCTGTTTTCCGTAGCTTTAATGAAAGGGTTTCTAATATTTTTATGGAAATACCAGGGTGCTCTTTAAGAAAGCTTAAGAATTTAAACCTTGCAATAAGCAAAACCTCGCAATCGTCTTTGGCGATTACCGTTGCTGACCTTGGTCTTCCGTCAAGCAAAGACATCTCACCAAATATATCCCTTGAATATAGAATAGAAAGAATCACTTCCCTTCCATCCTCATGTTCTATAATAACCTTTGCGCTTCCTTTTTTAACAATAAAGAGATAGGTTGCTAAATCATTCTTTGCAAAGAAAAGGCTATTTTTTTTGTATGTTCTAATATCAGCAATTTCGCTTAAACCCTGTAATTCCTTAGGAGATAAAGAAGAAAATATAGGAATAAGCCTTAAAAAATCACTTTTTTTCATAGACTTATCATTGCTTTAAAAACCCTTTTTGGGAATAGATGGGTTATATCTGGATGCTCCATAATAACAGCCATACCTTCCCTTACATTTCTATCCTCCTCTACCTTCATAACAATTGGCTTTTCTAACATTATCTTTGCCCTCTGGTTTATGTTAAGCCTTTGTATATCGTTTTTGTTCATTTTAAGAATAGGAAAAGGTGAAAGCTCCATCAAGGTCTTTGAATAATGGGATGTATATCCAGAATGAAAGTGATTATAAGAGATGATAATATCAAATCCTAAACCTTCGCTTTCCTTAATTGGTTCTTTTATAAAGAATTTCCCCTTTTCAAATTCCTTTCTTCCTTCCTCCTCCCTTATTCCTATCTCACAACCCATTTTTAGAGAAAGCAATTGTAAAATCTCCAGAGAAGACTTTACAGAAGGAAGGAAACAAACCCTTTCTGTTTTTTGTGTAATTCCAAAAAGAGAGGTATATGTTCCATCCTTTTCCAAAGATGATGAGCTTGGAAGGATAACATCTACTTCCATAATCTCATCCCTCATAAATAAATGGGATACTACAACAAATTCTTTTTCTTTAATAATATCATTGGAAACCATCTCTCCAATAAGAAATAAGCCTTTTATTTCTAAAGACCTCAAATCACAAGGAGAATTTTTTATTATTTCATAAGCACCCCTTGAATTTGTCCTGTCTCCGCAGATAATTATATTATTTGGCATTCCCAAAAGAAGCAAAAGATTACAACAAGATTTGATAATATCAGAAAAATTTGCAATAATTATAGGGCTTTTTGCTTTAGCAAAAGCAATAGTTGCTTCTTTTATTTTATCATCTGGCTCGTATTTTGAAAGGGTCTCTCTTAAATAATCAAAACCCTCTGTTTTCTGATGGATAAAATCCCAATTACAAATATTTTCATCAATAATTACCCTTGCCATTTTAAAGAGGGTCTCTTCCTCCTTTCCAGGGCTTGTAAGTATTTTATGGGTTGCTATCCTTGTTGTCTTTGTCTCTATTGGGCTTATAGAAATAAGGTTTGCCTCTTTGTTTTTTACAGCATAATTTATAAAGGTATTTAGCACAGGGTTGCTTTCTGAAACATCGCCAACAAGAAGGATGCAATCAGAATCTTTAATAGAAGAAGGGGATTGAGATGGAATATATCCTAAAGAGGATGAAAGGCTAGCAAAACCAGAAAAGCTCTCATCCAGACAAAAAATATTTTTGCTTTCTAAACAGCGATAGGTAAATTCTTTTGCCAAATAAAGCTCTTCATTTGTAAGTCTGGAAGAAACAACGCAAGCAATTTTTCCCTTTAAGCCTTGAAATTTCTCTGTAATTAAATTTAGCGCTTCATTCCAACTTGCTTCCTTAAGCCTTCCATCTTTTTTAATAAGGGGGCTGGTAATTCTTTTTTCTGAATAAACATAATCCCAGCCAAAATGCCCCTTTACACACATAGAGGTTTCATTTATACCATTTCCTCCCTCTACTGTTAGAATTTTTTCATCTTTGCTTCTTGTTATAAGCCTGCATCCAACATTGCAAAATGGACAAATTATCTCTTTGTTTTCAAGCTCCCATACCCTTGCTTTGTATTTAAAAAGCTTTGAAGAAAGTGCTCCCACAGGGCAGATATCAATGCACATACCACAAAAATCACAATCCAAGGGCCTTTCAAAATCTGTGGTTATCAAAGTCCTTTGTCCCCTGTTTGCAAATGAGATTTCCCCCTTATTTTCAAGCTCATCGCAGACCCTAACGCACTTTCCACACAAAATACACCTATTCATATCCCTCTCAATAAGGGGGCTTTCATAATCTTTTCTTAATTTTGTATCCTCTCTAAACCTCAAAAACCTATTAGAGGAAACCCCATATTCATAGACAAGGTTTTGAAGCTCGCATTCACCCGCCTTATCACAGACAGGGCAATCAAGGGGATGATTTACTAAAATAAGCTCAAGAATTGTTTTTCTTGCCTTTATTATCTCAGGTGAGGTTGTCCTTATTTTCATTCCATCAGCTACAGGTGTTGTGCAAGATGTTGTAAATCTTTCCCTTCCTCCTTCAAGCTCAACAATACAAATTCTACAGGCACCAAAGGACGAAAGCCTTTTATCATAACAAAGGGTTGGAATTTTTATATTAGCTTGCTTTGCCGCCTCAAGGATGGTTATATTGGGAGAGACCTCTATTTCTCTATTATCAATTGTGATTTTCACTTAAATTAGATAACCCTTTTTTATCATAACAAAATTTTAATAAAAAAAGTAAAGTAAGTCAATAAAATTAAATTCAATAAACAAATACCCCTATTTCCTTTATGTTATTTTCTTTGTTTTCTTCTTTTGTCTTGTCTTCTTGGTTCACAACAACCTTTATTGTTTGTGTGCCGATTTCTTCTGGAAGCCAGATTGTGTTTATTATTATTGTTTCTCCTGGATTTAAGGTTTTTATTATCTTTCCAAATCCAATTTTAGAAGAATTACAAAAGAAACCTACGCTAATAAAATCTGCCTTAACATCCCCTTCGTTCTTTATTGTTGCCTTTATGTTTGTCCATATCCCAAGATTTGGTTCTAAAACCTCTATTTTGGAAACAATAAGGTCAGCTAGATTAGACCTGGATTTAACCACTTCCTTCTCTTTTATAGCCTCAAAAAATCTCTTTTTTCCAAAAACCACTATTCTATGGTTTCCACAATCAGCAATGTAAAGGCCTCCATCATTATCAAGGGTTAATCCATAGGGATATAAAAATTTTGGATTATTTATTACATCAATAATTTTTCCATAGAAATCAAGCTTTAAAATGCAATTTTTCTCCCTCTCTGCTACATAGATATTGTCATCTTCGTCAATTGCAATCCCAGATGGAGATTGCAAATTTTCTATTGTCTTTATCAATATGCCAGATTGCGAAAACCTTTTTATTGTATTACCATCAGAGACAAGGATAAATCCAAAATTATCCCTTGTAATGCAAGATGGGTCTTTAAGACCTGTGCAAAGTGTTCCAAGCAAGGAGCCAAGAGAAGAAAACCTTAAGACATCAGAAGATGTAAGAATAAGGATTTCTTCCTTATCATCTACAAGCAAATCCCTTGGGGAGATAAGGTTTTCCAATCTCAACATCTCATTTCCTAGGTTGTCAAATTTTATAACCACATTTTCCCTTGAACTTACACAATAAATATTTTCATAAGAATCAACAAAGATTGCAATAGGAGAGGGAACATCCCAAACACGCTTTGGCTTAAGAAAGGAGTCAAGGCAAAGCACCCTATTATTTCCTGTGTCTGCAATGTACATATTCTCCTTACCCAAAGCAACATCATAGGGAAGGTTAAGCCTTTCTAAAGATTTTCCAGAAGCCCTCCATTCACTTTCAAAAATTCCACCTAAAGAAAATTTTAAAACCCTATTTTCTCCTCCTTCTGAAACAAAGATGGATGAGCTTGTAAAAACAATATCCATAGGATGTGACAAGCCTTTAATAAATGGAACAAATTCATTATTTACAAGCTTCATAATAGAAGAGCTACAAGCAACATATAGGCTTTTATCAAAAGAAAATGCTATTCCTCTTGGATTATCAATCCCCCTTATTGACTCAATAAACCCTCCATCCTGAGAAAACCTCATAATCCTATTATTCCCTGTGTCAGAAATATATAAATCCTCATCTATTGCTATTCCACAAGGCCATTTTAAACCCTCTTTCTTTCCAAATTCCATAATAAATCTTCCATTAGAAGAAAATTTTTGAATTACAGCATTTCCAGAATCAACAACATAGAGATAATCGTCTTTATCAATGGCTATAGAATTTGGATACTTAAACCTTCCTTTTCCCTCTCCCAAGCCACCGATATTCATCTTAAATGTGCCGTCAGGAGAAAATACAGAAATCCTGTTATTCCAGGTATCAGCTACATATATATCACCTTTGGAATTTACAGCTACATCCATTGGCCCATCAAGGTATCCATCATCTTCTCCCCTTTCTCCAAACTCAAGAGAAAGCCTTCCATCGCTTGCATACCTTTTTATCCTGCAGCTTCCAGAGGAAGCAACATATATCCTATCAGCTTTATCTATGGAAAGGCCAGAGGGAACCTGAAAATTCCAGTCAATATCTGGAAACATAAATATAGAAAAAAGCAAAGGGATTATCTTCTTCATAAAAATAGTATAAAAAATTGCTGCTTTTTTTGTCTATATCTGCTATTTTCTAAAAATATCATTATTTTGTTATTCTTCAAACCCTGGGGAGGGAGGGCTCTCCCCAAGGATTTTCTAAGGCTCAAAAGTCGCTCATCTCCTTTTTCGCCTAACAAAATCTCTTGTGTCGGCCCTTCGCTTCGCTTCGGGCTTCGAATCCTCCTTTTACCCATCTCCTTCTTTATCTGTAAATTCTGGGGAGGGAGGATTCGAACCTCCGCAGCAAGATCCAGAGTCTTGTGTCCTACCACTAGACGACTCCCCAATAGTACAGGCAAGGCAAAGGACATATACATCTCTGCAACCAGAGGATAAAAGGGTCTTGCTACATTCCTCTATTGTTGTCCCTGTTGTCATAACATCATCTATCAAAAGAATAGATTTGTCCCTTATCCTATCCTTATCCTTTAATGTAAAGCAATCTATTATATTTGCCCTCCTTTCATTATAAAGCAATCCAACCTGTGATGGGGTATCAATCTTTTTTATAAGCCCATTAAAAAGTGGGATATTTCTCTTTTTGCTTATTATCTCTGCCAAAAGCCCTGTTTGGTTAAAACCACGAGCCCTTTCTTTCTTCTTATGGAGTGGAACAGAGGCAATTACATCAACATTCCACCCTGCCTTATCCAATGCCTTACACATCAGATTGCCAAGCTCCTTTGAAAGGCCTTCCTTCTTTTCATACTTGAATATATGTATTGCCTCTTTTAGAACACCACTAAATACCCCACAAAACATAGCCCTTTTAAAATACCTCCTTTTTCTTCTACATTCAAGGCAGAAAATAGAAAAAGATGGTCTTCCACACCTTCTGCATAGCGGAGGCTTAATTTCTTCTACCTTTGAAAAGCAAACCTTGCAAATATATGTTTCATCATATTCAAGTGGTAATTTACAGAGCTTGCAATCAGAAGGCAAAAAGAAATCAAGAAGCAAAGACAAGGGCTTCATCTTGGCTTTGCCAATATTTCAATTACCCTCATTTCAAAGAATTTATTGGACGAGGCAGGCTTGATTACACAGACACAATCAGCACCGTGTCCTGTTCCTGCAACAGCTATTACCTCTTTTGTTCCAATAAGCCCACTATCCGCTGCCATAGCGGTTATCTCACAGCATACCTTTGCACCCTGTCCGAATATCCTTAAAGCATCTGCAACAATCTGCTCTTGTGTATATCCCCCCTTATCCCTTATTGCTGCTCCTAATCCCCTTAAAACCATTGTTCCAGTAAGAATTTTTGCTCCAAATCCAATTATCTCCAGCCTTTTTTCATTACTTAACTCATAGGCTCCCTCTTCCTTAAATCCAACATTATGGGTTACGATAATAAGGTTTATCCCGCTTCCTTGAAGCATCCTTACAGCAATTAAGCCTGTTTTTCCTGTGGTTGAGGCAACAATAATATCATTTATCCCTCTGGCAATTGCTCCATCCCTTGCTATTCCTAGGCAAAGCTCTGTATTATCAGAATTTTTGTCAAGAAGATACATTTTTTATAAGCTCCATAAACTCCATCCTTGTGCTTTTATTTTTTCTAAATAAACCAAGTATAGATAGAGGTTGTGCTTCAAAATTATATGGATGAAAGATAAGACTCTACAAATTTATTATTAAGCTCCTTCACAATATCTTCTTGAATCTTCTCAGAAGAACTGCCTTCAACAAAGATATTTTTAATGATGGGTGCAAGCAAACGCTCAATATAATAGTAATAAGGGATATCAGATGTTCTAAATGTTGTAATTTTTCTCTTTCCATCATCAGGAAAAAGTATAGAGTTTATAACACTGTAATCAAGACGCAAAGAAGTTTTCAATAAGTCTGAGCCATAAACCTCCTTTTTAACAATAGGAAGACCTCGCCTTTGTTCGCATTGTCCAATGTCCACATAAAACTCTAATAATTCATTGATAAACATCCATCCTGTTTCTGGAGCAAGGGCACCCTTTATTATCCCCAAAAAATACAAATCAAGACAAGAAAAGCTTCCTATTTCACTTTTAATTTCTGGCAAGGGGGCAATTGAGAAATCAAGTTTTTTTCCTTTTTTCTCTAATTCTCTCTTATCTTTCTCAAACAACTCCATCTTTCCATACCACCTTCTTGAAAGGATAGAGTAATGATAATTACCCCCGATATTTGGATTTGGCACTGCCCTTCCATCACCAACCAAATCCTTCATAAACTCTAAAGTCTCTGCAAATTTTGGACTTTGGATATTTTCAATAAGGACATTCCGACATTCATCTAAATCTGTGCAATAGACAGTTTCAAAAGGCCCCATTTTTCCTCCATGTGCCAATAATAGTTCCAAAAAGAAGGTCATAAATTGTCTTGTATCAGCTACTGTATTGGGTATTATAAGGAGATAATAAATTCCTCCCTGTCTAAATTCATCCTTCCTTCCAAGAAACTTCTCCTTTAATGCTTTTACTTCATCCCAATTTTTTGGGTATTGTACCACCTTTCCTTTATCTTCCATTTCCTTCTTTGCATTTTCTATGGTTATCCCTTCTGTTAAAGCCAATAAAAATACCTTTTGATAAACCAAAACACCTACATCTGCATAGTAAGGAACCATACAAGATTCTTTGTAATCTTTATCCTTCCGAAGAAGAGTGCTTTCAAACCTTTCTCTATATTTATTATAAATATCCTCTGGCAAAGGAGTTAAGGTCCCATTTTTCCTGAGCATATCCATTACATACTTCCTTGCAGAAATAACTTTGGTATTAGAATGGCCAGCCCCATAATAACCCTTAAAACTCCAGTGGGTTGGTGATGGGTTAGTCTTAAGGACTTTTGTAAATGTTTCCTTAGGATATCTACCCTTAAATTCCTCAAACACACCCTCTTCTACCTCATGGTGGGATTTGCTTTGATAGAAAAACTTAAAGAATAATTTAGCCTCACTAATACTTTCAGGTTGTCCACTAAGCAATCCTATCTTAGCCCACCCTTTCTCTTCCAGATACAGCCCTTTATTAGGGGTTATATACATATTCTGTAGGGCTACATTCTGCTCCTTTCCAAGGGATTTTAAGACCACCAATCCACGGGATATAGCATTATTAAAATCATAGTGCCTTAAGGCAATTATTGTATCAACCTCTTCAGAGTTATATGTTTCAAGAGAAGCAAGGGATGGGAAATATGAGGACATTTCCCAGATTAGGATTGATGTAACATTAAGATTTTTAAGCACCCTAATTAAAGATGAGATATAACTTGCATATTCTCCAATGTTCGTAAATCTATTTTTTAGAGAGGATACGCTATCAATCAAGACCCTACTTATATTATGGGTCTTTACTATAGAAATGATTTTACTACTAAATTCATCCAATAGGAAGTCACTATCAGAAGGATTGAAATAGACAAATAAATAATTTTCATCTTCACCTTGTATAAATTCTTTTAGACCTTCATCTTTAAAGCTATCATATATTTGTTTGATTTCTTCAAGGGTATATTCAAGGGATATGCAAAGGCTTTTGCCACCACTCTTTTGTTTAAGAAATTGCATTCCAAAGGTGGTCTTTCCTGAGCCAGGTTCTCCCATTAAAAGAATTATTTCACCTGGCAAGAACCCTTCTCCTACTAGTCTATCAAACCCACAAATACCCGATGGTATTTTAGATGCTTTCTTTATCTTTCTGGACTCTGGGAAATAGCACCTTATGGAAGGAAATATGGAAACTCCGTAGTTTTCAGGAAATCTTTCTACTGATTGGAGCCTAAGGCTATGCTTTCCTAGATAATAATCCTTCCATCTAAGCTTGGATATTTCAAGATAGCGCTCCCTTCCCTCAACTGAAAGATGAATTATCCCATCCACAATATATTCAAAAAATCTATCCTCTGTCTCCCTTGGCTCCTCTGATACAATAATAGTGAAAGCCCCCCTTTTTTTTAACTCATCAAGAATCTCCTCTATTTTTCCATGGAATGTCATCTGCTCCTTAAGTGGTCTATATTTTACAGCACTAATCCCATCTATCATTAAATACCTTATAGCTTCTTTCCCAAGCATAAAGTCCAAATCGGCAAATCTTCTATGGTCTCCCTCAGTCACCACAAGCCTATCCTTTATTTCTCTATCTTCTAATCTCTTATGCATCTCAAAGAAACCAAATATTCTACATATCTCAAAAATCTGATATCCTTTCTCAAGCATAGTAAGAACCTCTGCTTTTTTATTATTCTTTTTAGAAAGCTCATCAAGCAATGCAAGCCCAAAGGTAGTTTTTCCTGTTCCTGGCAGTCCCTTGACAAGGATATTATAGCCTTGGTTAGGGTCAATACCGTATTCTAAAGGCTTGTTTTTTAAAATAATATCTAACCCTTCTAGGCCAAGGATTTTATCCTTTAGATTAATCTCTCTCATTGTTTTAGAGAAAATTCCTGCTTAGGTCCATCAAATAGAGCAACCCATTGATTCAATATATCCCTTCCAATAAGACCTATGTCCTCTCTGGTTTCTGTGCAAAAGCCACAAAAAAGTTCAAAATTTCCTAAGAATATCCTAACTATATATACACCTCGTTCTTTTTCCTCTCCTTTATAGTCTGTGCAACGAACAGTTGTTGCTGGGTTAAGCTCCAATGCCACAATAATTCTATTTGGAATAACTGTCATATCTGCACCTGTATCCAACAAGCATATCCCCCTTTCCTTCTTTTTCTGAAGTGGATCACAAACCTCTATCTCTAAAATTGGGGCAAGTGGAGAATCTGGATATAAGGGAATAGGAAGATAATTATATTTCACTACAATCTTATCCTGGGTGATGGAATTCTGATAACCCTTTCTTTCTCACCAACTTTTGTAAGATACATTGGAATATAACCACGCTCTTTATAAATCTTAATAGCCAATTCTATTTCATTATCGCCAATGCCAGCTATTTTACCATTTATAATTGCCACACACTTTCCAAAACATTCTTTAATAAGATTCTTCTCCATTGCTAAAAATGCCTCTTTTTCCCTTAAGACAGCCTTTGTTTCGGGAGGAACATCATCATCTATAACTATAATATTAACAAGAACCCCCACCCATAATATAATACGAAATGTAATTCCTTCTTTTCCTATTTCTATTTCAAGTGAGCAATCTATTCTTTGTGGTTCTTCTAAACGATTTTTTATATCCTCTTCAAAAAGATTGGCTAGTTGGTCTTTATTGTTTAAAATATACTTCCTTATCTCTCTTAATTTAAACCCTTTTTCTAATGACTTAAGCCTTTCTTCTAATATTTCAGATGATATTTTTGTTTGAGATGTAACATACCCTTTTTCTATATCTTCCACTATTGTCCGCAAATTACTGCCGTAACAATCCTCACTCACTATAAAATCATAAATCTTATCTATTATTGCTTCCACTTTATCACTTTAAATAATAACAACAAAAACAAAATCTTGTCAATAGAGTTTTTCACTTTGGCTTTGCCAATATTTCAATTACCCTCATTTCAAAGAATTTAAAGGTTTATCCCGCTTCCTTGAAGCATCCTTACAGCAATTAAGCCTGTTTTTCCTGTGGTTGAGGCAACAATAATATCATTTATCCCTCTGGCAATTGCTCCATCCCTTGCTATTCCTAGGCAAAGCTCTGTATTATCAGAATTTTTATCAAGAAGATACATTTTTTATAAGCTCCATAAACTCCATCCTTGTGCTTTTATTTTTTCTAAATAAGCCAAGCATAGAGGATGTAATAATGCGAGGATTCTGCTTTTCAACACCCCTCATTGTCATACAGAGGTGTAAAGCCTCTATTACAACGGCAACACCCTTTGGTTGCAAAACATCGTTAATTGTATTTGCTATCTGTGTAGTAAGACGCTCTTGAACCTGAAGCCTCCTTGCATAAATATCAACAACCCTTGCAATTTTGGATAATCCTACTATCTTTTTATCTGGAATATAAGCAACATTACACCTTCCAAAGAATGGCAGAAGATGATGCTCACAAAGGCTAAAGAGCTCTATGTCCTTAACTATTACCATCTCATCATATTCCTCAATAAATATTGCCTTTTTTAATACATCAACAGGGTCTTCCAAATAGCCAGATGTCAAATATTTAAGGGAAGAAGAAACCCTTTTTGGTGTATCAACCAACCCTTCCCTCTTTGGGTCTTCTCCAAGTGCCTCAATGAGCTTTGTTATTAAATCTTCCATTTCCTAAATTATAAATAATTGCAAAAATTTATGCAATTAAAACTAAAATTTAGAATTTTGTTAAGTTAAGTATGGATGAAGCTCAACTGTAATCTTAACTAGTGGTCTGTAACATTTAACTTTATAAGTAATTTAGCCGATATTTTATATATACAACAATGAAGTTGTAAAAAGGAGGTCGGTGAATATGAATAAGAAGTATAAAGTGCTAGTAATTCTCGATAAAAACTTAAACACATTAAAAATCATCATTTTTTTCTTTTATCTTCTCTATCCTTCTATATTTATAGTGATTTTTGCCTTTCCCTTTGGTTTTTTCTTCTTTGTTTTTTGTA
>JBFMDZ010000004.1 GCA_040753555.1 bacterium | reverse complement strand
GATATTGGACATTGGAAATTGGACATTTTTTTGACATTTGAACTTGGGATTTGGGATTTATTATAGAATGGATGAATTTTAAAACAGCCAAACATATAAAATACGATATACTGAATAGTTACTAAAAGAATTATTATTATGAGCATAGGCATAGAAACAAGCCCCTGTTTTCATATCCCTGGCTGTATATTGATATCTAGGTAGCTTAAGTCTCATCATTTGAAGCCAATACTTCTCTATATCACAAAGGTCTTTTGTGTCTATCTGAAGTTTCTTTAAAAGGCTTCATCATATTCTTAATCTCTCTTAAATCCCTTCATATCTTTTATTTTTTCTTCCTTTTCTTTCTCTTTTATAGCGATAAAGCCATTTCCTTATAATCTTCCTTGTTGTCTCAAAAACCCTTGCTCCCTGCCTTATTCCCATTTCTTCCGCCATCTTTACCATCTTAAGTCTTAAATCAAACTTATTTTTCATTATTTTTTTCATTGACATTCCCCTTATCATTTCGTAATATATCATCATCATCGGGATTTTTTGTTATTAAATTCTCCCATTTTTATCCTTTCTAATTCCTATGCTTTTATCTCCAAGATAAAATAATTTACCTAGGGGGTGGATACCATGTTCCCCATGAGTACATACATACGCATACGAGATTTTTTCTTGACAAGATAATATGTGTAGTGTATAATTGTATGTGTTTAGGTGCTTTATAATTCATTCACCTTATACTTCTCACTTATTTCAAGGTGAGTGGATATTAAACTTTTATTTTGTCTATAAAGGTTAGTGGTAATTCTTCCCTTTAAACAATGATAGCAATTTCTATCTTTCTCCTTGGCTTTACTGCTATAGGCTCTCAAATTGTCATTATAAGAGAATTTTTAGGTGTTTTCTATGGGAATGAGTTTTCTATAGGCTTTATTTTTGGTTGTTGGCTTTTGGGAGGAGCAATTGGAAGCTCTCTTTTTGGAAGGTTTGCAGACAAAATTAAAAACAATGCCTCTTTTTTCTCATCTTGTCAAATTGCTTTAAGCATTTTACTTCCCATTAATATCTTTTTTATAAGGTCAATAAAGGAAATTTTTAATATAGTTGCGGGTGAGATTATTTCTATTCACATTATGGGAGCATCAACCTTTATTATCCTTATTCCCCTTTGTAGCATTTTTGGCTTTATGTTTTCTTTGGGTTGCAGAATGATAGAAACAAAATCCATTTCTGCATTTTCTATTGGAATGGCTTATGCCTTAGAGGCAATAGGTTGTGCAATAGGAGGGTCTCTTTCAAGCTTCTTTCTTATTAAAATTTTTAATTCCTTTGAGATTATGGGTATATTTGCTTTATTAAATATTCTAATGGCTTTTTTCTTGGCAAAAAGGTTTATTTCTATATTTTTAAGCCTATTTTTTGTGGGAATGTTTTTATCCAATGGATGGAATTGCTTAAATGAATATTCTGTTAAAAGGCAATTTAAAGGATATAAGCTTCTTACATCTCAAAATTCTATCTATGGAAATATCTCCCTTGTCCAGAGGCAAAATCAATATTCATTTTTCTATAATGGCATTTATCTCTATACAATTCCAGATAGAGCAAGCTCTGAGGAGGCTTGCAATTTCAATCTTCTCTCCCATCCAAAGCCAGAAAGCATACTTTTAATAGGGGGTGGCTGTGGAGTAATTACAGAAATACTTAAACACCCTGTAAAAAATGTAGATTATGTAGAGCTAGACCCATTGATTATAAAGATAGCAAAAGATTATCTTCCAAATAACCATTTAAAGGATAGAAGGGTAAATATCAAAAATATGGATGGAAGGTTTTTTATTAAAACAACAGATAAAAAATACGATTGTGTTATTGTCTCTGTTGGAAGCCCATATACAGCCCAATTAAATAGGTATTATAGTATTGAATTTTTTAGGGAGGTAAAAAGGGTTTTAGGGAAAAATGGAATAATTTCGTTTGGTCTTTCTTCTTCAGAAAATTATATATCTCATCAATTAAGAGATTTTTTATCATCTATTTATGCTAGTTTAAAAAAGGTATTCTGTGATGTAAAAATAATACCAGGAGATACAATATATTTTTTAGCCTGCAATAAGAAGGGGGTATTGACCTATGATTACAAGCTCTGGATGGAAAGAATAGAAATGAGGAATTTGGATATAAAATACATTAGGGAATATTATCTATTTGAAAGAATGTCTAAAGAGAGGATTGCAAAAATAGAAAGCGTCTTAAATAAAACAAATGCCAGAATGAATTATGATGAAAGACCCATTTCTTACTATTTAAACCTAGTTTTCTGGTTAGGTCGCTTTGGTAATTCTTTATCAACGAAGATTATGGGATGGGTGCAGGAAAAAAGGATTATAAAGATTGCTATTTGTTTTTATTTTCTTATATTTCTCTTCTGTTTCCTTTCATATAAAAAGGCTATATTGGGGGCAATTATAACAACAGGAGTAACAGAGATTGCCTTTCAAACCCTGGTTTTGCTCTCCTTTCAAATAATCTATGGCTATATGTTTTATAAACTAGGCATTATAATTACCTCATTTATGATTGGTTTATCACTAGGCTCTTTTTGGATAATAGGAATTATGCACAAAATTAAAAAGGATTTTCCTGCCTTTATCTTAACACAAATTGCTATTTGTCTTTATCCCCTTTTAATTCCTTTGTTTTTTTATCTTTCCAAAGGAGATGTCTTTCCATTTCTACCAATTATTGCAGGATTTGTCGGAGGTATTAGATTTACCTTAGCAAACAAGATATACTTAAAAGGAAGGACAGATATTGGAAGGACAGCCGGGTTAAGTTATGGAATGATATTGCTCGGCTCTTGTTTAGGCTCCATATCAATACCCATATTTTTTATTCCCATAATAGGCATTTACAAAACATCCCTATTTATTGCTGGAATGAACATTGTTGTTTTAATTTTTCTTGTATCCGGCGCACATACTACAAAAAATTCTTTACAAAAGACCTTCTTTTAATTATACTTTTTTAAAAAATGAGTAAAGTATGTGATCTTTGTGGAAAAAAGCCCTTGGTGGGACATAGCGTCTCCCATTCAAATAGAAAGACAAAAAAAAGGCAGATGCCAAACCTTCATTCTACAAGAAGGATAGTTAATGGAACAAGCCTTAAGCTTAAGCTTTGCACAAAATGCCACAGGGGATGGCTTACAGAATAGGAGTAATCGCTGGTGATGGTATAGGCCCTGAGGTTACCAGGGAAGCATTAAAGGTTCTTTCTTGTGTTGCTTCTTCTTGCAATATCAATTATGAGCTTATTGAATACCCATTTGGCGGTGAATATTACCTTTCCAAAAATGAGGTTCTTCCAGGTGGAATTATTGATGAGCTAAAAGGTCTTTCTGCTATATTTCTTGGTGCTATTGGACATCCAGATGTTCCTCCTGGGATATTAGAGAAGGGGCTTCTTCTTAAGATAAGATTTTCTCTTGACCAATACATAAATTTAAGGCCAATAAAGCTATATCAAGGCGTGATTACACCAATTAAGGATAAGGGCCCAAAGGATATTGATTTTGTTGTTGTTAGGGAAAATACAGAGTGTGTTTATGCTGGAATTGGTGGAGTTTTAAGGGATGAGCTCGCAATTGAAAATATGGTCTACACAAGAAAGGGGATTGAAAGGTGTTTAAGATATGCATATAACCTTGCAAGAAAAAGGAGAAAAAAACTTACCCTTGTTGATAAATCAAATGTTCTTGTCTTTGGTCATGGATTATGGCAGAGAATATTTAAAGAAATAGGTAGCGAATTTAAAGATGTAGAGCAAGACCATGCTTATGTAGATACTATGTGTATGTGGATAATAAAGAATCCAGAAAGCTTTGACACTGTTGTAACCTGCAATCTATTTGGGGATATACTAACAGATTTGGGTGCTATAATTCAAGGTGGAATGGGTGTTGCAGCGGGTGGAAATATAAATCCAAGTGGTGTCTCTATGTTTGAGCCAATACATGGCTCTGCACCAAAATATGCGAACAGCAACATTGCAAACCCAATTGCAGCTATTCTGGCTGTGAGCTTGCTTCTTGAAAACCTAAATGAAATTGAGGCAGCAAAAAAGATTGAGAGTGCTGTTTCTTCTGTTCTAGCATCTGGTAAAATAAAAGATATGTCTGCAGGCAAAATGGGTCTTTCAACACAAGAGGTAGGAGACCTCATAGCTTTGGAAATTTAAAATGTTAAAAAAATTCCTTCCTTCCGCTCTTCTGCTCTTCTGCTATTCCGTCCTTTACGCAGAGGAGGGAACAACCACCATTCCACAATCAGAGCTTATTATTACAGGTTCTGATAAATCCTTTCTTGAATGGAAGGAAGAGCCAGCTGATGTAGAACTTTCCTTTCCTTTAATGGATGCTCCAAAACCAAAAGTAATAGAAAAAGAAAAGGAAAATATAGAGCTTAATATAGAAAAAAAAGAGGGGTTTAAAATAAAAGAGACATCTCCCCAATTCTTAAAAGAAGAAGCCCTTCCCTGGATAAAAATATCTATTGGAAATTATAACTTTTTTTCAAGCTCTATCCTTTTTGCAAAGGAGAAAGGGAAATTTGCAGGCTCTCTTGAGGTAGAAAGGGAAAGAAGGGGAGGGTTTAAATGGCAAAATAAAAATGATTTTCATTCGCAAAGTAAAGACAATATAAATCTTTTTTTAGGAATGGCTTTTAATGAAGCAAGGATTGTTATTCCATTTTCTTTTTTTAATGAGGAGGTTTTTCTTCCCTTTGAAAATAGGCAGGAGAAAAGAAAAAGGGCAGGGCTTGAGTTAGGATATGAAACACCTTTTTACAACAACCTTGTATTTTCAGGGAATATTTGGGATGAGAAAAAGGATTTTATAAAAAATAGGGGAATAGGAACAAAACTTTCCTTTGATTTTGCCAAGAAAAGTAGGCTAAATATAATTGCAGAAAATGAGGGAGACCTTGTAGAAAGAAGATTTCTTAAGATATTTTTCTCATTTTACCCAACAAAAAAGGAATTTAAAAAAAGGGGTGTTTTAATTCTCTCTGATGCTGGGTTCTCTATTTTCAAGAATAAAAAGGCAATGTTTCAGCCAGAGCTTGATATCTCCCTTAAATCAAAGATAAAAGATATGATATTTAATCTTTCACTTAAAAATTTCTTAAATAGCCCAAGCTTTTCCAAGCTTTATTTTCAAACTCCATATTCTACAATATCAACAAGCCTTGAGCCAGAAAGGGTATTTATGCTCTCAGGAGGTATAAGCTTAAAAAGAAAAAGCCTTTATGTCAAAAATTCCCTATTTCTTGAAAATAAAAACAATGCTATAGAATGGTATAAAAAAGCAGATGGCCTCTTAAGCCTAAGAAATTCTGGTTCTTTATTTAGCTATGGAATTAAAACAAATGTTAATTACTCATTGACAAAGAAGATAGATACAGAATTTTCTGGCTTTATAATGGGTTTATCAAAGGATATAAATTATATGCCTCAATTTGAAGGAGATTTTATCTTAAGATACAAAGACAAAGGTCTTTTGATAAGCCCTTATATTTCCTTTAAAGGCTCTCAAAAGACAGATTCAGGAGAAATAAGCCCCTATTTTGTTTTCAACATAAAAGGAAAGAAGAAAATATCCGATGAATTTGAGATATTCCTTGATATAGAAAATCTTTTTAACAGCGAATACAAAGAAATGGAGGATTATCCAGGGAAAAAATTTCTTGCATCTTGTGGTGTAAAAATAAAGTTGTAAATAAATGGGCATTTTGTATATAATGGAAGATTGTATTAGGAGGTAAAATTATGAAGGTTGCAATTAATGGATTTGGAAGGATTGGAAGAGTTGTTTTAAGGCTGGGGATAGATAGAGACATAGAATGGGTTGCCATAAATGACATTACAGACACAAAAACCCTGTGCCACCTATTAGAGTATGACTCTATCCACGGAAGGTTTAAATACCCTGTTGCGGTAGAGGGTGATTCTCTGGTAATAGGCGAAAAGAAGATAAAAGTTTTATCTTGCAAAGATCCAAAAGAGCTTCCCTGGAAGGATTTAGGGGTTGATGTTATTATTGAATCAACGGGAAGATTTACAAACAGGGCTGATTGTGCCTTACATATAGCAGCAGGAGCAAAGAAGGTTATTGTTTCTGCACCTGCCAAAGACGAGGACATAACAATTGTTATGGGCATAAATGAGGATAAATACGATAAAGATAAACACAATGTTATTTCAAATGCATCCTGCACAACAAACTGCCTAGCACCCCTTGCAAAGGTTATTCTTGATAATTTTGGAATAGAAAAGGGGTTTATGACAACAATACATTCCTATACAAATGACCAAAGAATCCTAGACCTTCCACACAAAGACTTAAGGAGGGCGAGGGCAGCAGCTTTATCTATGATTCCAACAACAACAGGTGCGGCAAAGGCAATAGGAAAGGTTATTCCAGAGCTTTCTGGAAAGCTTGATGGTATTGCTGTAAGGGCTCCAAGCCCAAATGTCTCCCTTGTTGACCTTGTTGCTATTACAGAAAAGAAAACAACAAAGGATGAGGTGAATAGGGCATTTAAAGATGCATCAGAAAAGGGAAGGCTTTCAAAATACCTTAAATATTGCGATTCTCCCCTTGTTTCATCAGACTTTAATGGAGACTCATCATCCTGCATATTTGATAGTGAGCTTACATTTGCAAAGGATGACCTGGTTAAGGTCTTTGGCTGGTATGACAATGAAACAGGATATAGTATGAGGATAATTGACCTTTTGGAATATATAAAATAAATAAGTTAAAGGCTAATAAACATTAAAAGGAGGTAGGATAAAATGTTAAACAAACTTACACTTAAAGACCTTGATGTAGTGGGAAAAAGGGTATTGGTAAGGGTTGATTTTAACCTTCCTGTTGATGAAAGGGGTGAAATTATTGATGACACAAGGATTGTGGTTTCCCTTCCAACAATAAATTATATCTTGGAAAATGGAGGGTCATGTATCCTGATTTCACACTTTGGAAGGCCTGATGGAAGAATAGAAGAATCTTTAAGGCTTACAGCCGCAGGAAAGAGATTAAGCGAACTACTTGGGAGGGCTGTCAAAAAAACCTCTGATTGTATTGGAGAAGAGACAAAGAAGGTCTGCAGGGAGCTTAAAGGGGGCGAGGTGGTTCTCCTTGAGAATGTTAGGTTTCACACAGAAGAAGATGAGAACGACCTTCTTTTTGCAAAGGAATTAGGGAGTCTGGGAGACCTTTATATCAATGATGCCTTCTCTGTTATCCATAGAGAGCATGCCTCTGTCTGTGCTATCTGTAGGGTTGTTCAAAAGGCAGCCGCTGGCTTTCTCCTTGAAAAAGAGGTTGAATATATGACAAAGGTCTTGGAATCAAAGGAAAAACCTTTAATTGCAATCCTTGGCGGAGCAAAGGTTTCTACAAAGATAGACTTAATAAAAAACCTTCTTTCAAGGGTTGATGAGCTTTTAATAGGTGGAGGAATGGCATATACATTCTTTGCAGCTTTGGGCATCCCTGTTGGGAAATCCATTGTGGAAAAGGAACATATCAATATGGCAAAGGAAATCCTCCTTCAAAGCATTGCTTTGGAAAAACCCATTTATCTTCCCTCTGACCATGTTGTTGCTACATTTGTTTCAGAGGGAGCTGATATAACTATTGTTGGAAGGGGAAGCATTCCGGGGAATCAAAGGGCTGTTGATATTGGGCCACAAACCATAGAGAAATTCTCAAAGGTTCTAAGGAAGGCAAAGTGCATATTTTGGAATGGACCAATGGGTGTCTTTGAAATAGAGAGGTTTTCAAAGGGAACATTAGAAATGGCTAAGGTTTTGGGAGAAAGTAATGCAACAACCATTGTTGGAGGTGGAGACTCAGTAGCCGCTGTTGTAAAGCTTGGGCTAGCAGATAAGATGACCCATATTTCAACAGGTGGTGGTGCCTGCCTTGAATTTCTAGGAGGAGCAAAGATGCCAGGCCTCTCTGCTTTAACAAACAAATAAAAGAGTCTGGGGGTCTAAAGAGTCTAGGAGTCAGAGAGTCATGTGTGGGATTATAGGCTATATCGGAGAGAGGGAGGCAAAGGACATTCTCCTTGACGGATTAAGGCATCTTGAGTATAGGGGCTATGATTCGGCTGGGTTAGTAATTTTAAATGATAATCCTTTTCTTGTAAAAAGGGAAGGGAAGGTAGCCGACCTTGAAGAGATAATAAATAAAAAAGAAATACCAGGCAAGATAGGAATTGCACATACAAGGTGGGCAACACATGGAATGCCAACCTCTACAAATGCACATCCCCATCCTGATTGCAAGAATGAAATCTTTGTTGTCCATAATGGGATAATAGAGAATTATAAGAAATTAAAAGAGAATCTTATAAAAAATGGTCATATTTTCAAATCAGAGACAGATTCTGAGGTTCTTGCTCACCTCATTGAGGAAAATTATAAAGGAAATTTAGAGGATGCTGTAGAAATTGCTTTATCTTCTGTAATCGGAACTTATGGCATAGCTGTTATTTCAAGCAAAGAGCCAAATAAGATTGTATCAGCTCGCTATGGAAGCCCTTTAATTATTGGGCTGGGAAAGAATGAAAATATTGTTGCTTCAGATCCAGCTGCAATCTTAAGGTACACAAAGCAAGTTATCTATCTTGAGGAGGGAGAGATTGTTGTTGTTAAAAAGGACGAATTCTTTTCAAAGGCAGAAATTTCTCTTAAAGATAGAACCGCAATCCTCGAATGGGAAATAGAGCAGGCAGAGAAAGAGGGATTTGCCCATTTTATGCTAAAGGAAATCTTTGACCAACCAAAGGTTATCCATAATTCCATCAGGGGAAGGTTAATTGATGAGGAGGGTATTTCCAAGCTTGGTGGTCTTGAGGATGTGCAGAATAAGCTTTCCCAAATTGAGAGGCTTATTGTTACAGCCTGTGGAACAGCATATTATGCAGGATTGGTTGGTGAATACATCCTTGAGGAATATGCTGGAATCCCTACAGAGGTTGAATATGCCTCAGAATTCAGGTATAGAAAGCCTATATTAGAAAGGGAAAAGACAGCCCTTCTTGTCATAAGCCAATCTGGAGAAACAGCAGATACATTAGAAGCCTTAAGAGAGGCAAAGAGAAAAGGGGTGTTGACAATTGGAATAGTAAATGTTGTTGGTTCTAGCATTGCAAGGGAGACGGATTGTGGTATTTATAACCATGCAGGCCCTGAGATAGGCGTTGCATCAACAAAGGCATTTGTCTCACAATTAACCATTATCTCTCTGCTTTCCCTTCTTCTTGGAAGGCAGAGGGATTTATCCCTAGTTATGGGAAAAAGGATTGCATCCGAGATAAAGGAGCTTCCAGGGAAGGTTTTTGAAATCCTTAAGCAAAGCAATAAAATAAAGGAGATTGCAGAAAGGTATAAAGATTATAAGGATTTTTTGTATCTTGGAAGGAAATATAACTACCCAATAGCATTGGAGGGAGCGCTTAAGCTTAAGGAAATATCGTATATCCATGCCGAGGGCTATCCAGCAGGTGAAATGAAGCATGGACCTATTGCCTTAATAGATGAGAATTTTCCAACAATGGCTATCTGCCTTAAGGATTCTGTCCATCAGAAGGTTTATAGCAATTTAGAGGAGATAAAAACAAGAAAGGGGAAAATTATTGCCATCGCAACAGATGGTGATTCTGATATAGAAGCCATAACATCTGATGTTATCTATATCCCAAAAACATTGGAAATGCTATCCCCTATTCTTGCTGTTGTTCCCTTACAGCTATTTGCATATTATATTGCAGTCTCACTTGGAAGAAATGTTGATAAGCCAAGAAACCTGGCAAAGAGTGTTACTGTAGAATGATTATCTTAGGAACAAGAGGGAGCAAGCTTGCCTTTATTCAGGCACAAGAAGTAGCAGAGAGAATAAATGACGATGTTTCTATTAAAAAAATTAAGACATCTGCTGATAGGTTTTTAAAACCCCTACAGGAATTTGAAGAAAAAGGCATATTTGTTAAGGAAATTGAGGAGGAATTATTAAAAGGGAATATTGATATGGCTGTGCATTCTATGAAGGATATACCGATAGAAGTCAGAAAGTCAGAGAGTCAGAGAGCGAGGAGTCAAGGATTGATGATTTCTGCTGTTACAAAGAGGATATCTCCTTATGATGTGCTTGTTTCAAGGGATAAAATGAAATTGTTTTCTCTTCCAAAGGGAGCAAGGATTGGAACAGGAAGTATAAGGAGGAAATTGGCTATTCAAGTAGCAAGGCAAGACCTGAATATAGTTGATATAAGGGGAAATATTACTACCCGACTTAAAATGGTAGAGGATGGAAAGCTTAATGCAATTATTGTTTCTGAAGCTGCCTTAATTAGGCTTTCCCTTTCCCATTTAATTTCAGAAATAATTCCAGAAGACATCCTGCTTCCTGCACCAGGTCAAGGTTCACTTGGAATACAAATAAGAGAAGATGATAAGAGGCTTGAGGCTTTAACAACATTCCTTAATGATAAGGAATCTGATGTCTGCATTAAAGCAGAAAGGTCATTTATGTCTTTTTTTGGGCTAGGCTGTAAGTCTGGAATTGGTGCGTTGGCAAAAATAAAGAATAGCAAAATTATCCTTAAAGGATGTATATTTTTAGATAAAATGATTATGGAAGGGGAGGAAGGCGATAATCCAATTGAAATTGGAGAAAGATTGGCACAAAAAATAAGATGCAAAATTTAGCTATTATTGGGCTTCAATGGGGAGATGAGGGAAAGGGAAAGATAATTGATTATTTATCAAAAGATTATGACTATATTGTCAGATTTCAGGGTGGAAACAATGCAGGCCATACTGTTTCTGTTTCCAGCGAAGAATTTATCTTCCATCTTATTCCATCTGGATGCCTTTATAAAGATAAGCATTGCGTTATTGGGAATGGTGTTGCTGTAAATCCAGCAATATTATTAGATGAGATAGGGTTTTTAAAAGAGAAGGGGATTGACTTAAATCTTCATATAAGCTATAGGTGCCATCTCATTATGCCATACCATATTGCAATAGATGAAATAAGGGAGAAAACACAAAAGATAGGAACAACAAAGAGGGGGATTGGTCCTTGCTATACAGACAAAGTAGCAAGATGCGGAATTGTTATAGCTGATATGCTTGATAGAAATGTATTTAAAGAAAAGGTTATAGAAAACCTTACTCAAAAGTCTTTAAAGGGCTTTGAGACAGATAAAATTATAGATGAATACCTTTTATTCTTTGATAAAATAAAAGATTTTGTCTGTGATACAAGGGTTCTTTTAGAGAATGCCATCTTGAAAAGAAAATCCATATTGTTTGAGGGAGCACAAGGAACCCTTTTGGACATTGATTTTGGAACATACCCGTATGTAACATCAACAAACCCTACAATTGGAGGGATAGGAACCGGAACAGGGATTCCTCCAAGGTATATAGAAAATGTCATTGGTGTGATGAAGGCATATTCTACAAGGGTTGGAGAGGGTCCATTTCCCACAGAAATAAAGGGAGATCTGGGTGAATCCTTAAGAGAAAAGGGAAGGGAATATGGTGCGACAACAGGAAGACCAAGAAGGTGTGGATGGCTTGATTTACCAGCAATTAAATATTCCTGTAAAATAAATGGGATAACCAGCATTGCCATAACAAAGCTTGATGTTTTGGATTGCCTTTCTAAAATAATGGTTTGCACAAAATATAAAATAAAGGATAAAATTTACGATGAAATTCCACAATCAATTGTCAGCTGGGATGACATTCTTCCAATATATGAAGAATTCCCTGGATGGGAAATGGATATAAGAAATATAAAGAAATATGACAATCTTCCAAAAGAGGCAAGGGATTATATTGAAATGCTAAAAGATGCTTTAAGTATTCCAATTTCCCTTGTCTCTGTAGGAAAGGAAAGAAACCAAAGTATAGAGGTGATATAAAATGGAAAAATGGTATGAGCTACCAAGTGGAGGGTTAATTTTAGAGCCAGCAACAGCAGAGAGGTATAAAACAGGCTCGTGGAGGTCAAAAAGGCCTATCTGGGATGCTTCCAAATGTATATCCTGCCTTAATTGCTGGATATATTGTCCAGATTCCTCAATAATTGTTAAGGATGAAAAAATGACAGGGATAAACCTTGATTATTGTAAAGGTTGTGGGATTTGTGCAGATGTCTGCCCAGAAAAGGTATCTGCCATAAAGATGGAGGAGGAGAAGAGATAAAAAATCAAAAAATTTAAAATAACAGTATAAATATTTTTCTGGTTGCTATTTTTATCTTTGTTGCCTTATACTTTGTCTTTAATGATAACAGAAAAAGATAGGAATATAATCTTGAAATGTGCTAAGAAGTATAATGTTTCCTCTATTATTCTATTTGGGTCTTCTATAAAAGAGGATAAAGAATTTGATGATATAGATATTGCTGTAAAGGGGATTGAGCCAAGGCTATTTTTTAAATTTTACGTTGAACTATTTCAGTCCTTATCAAAGCCTGTTGACCTGTTAGATTTATCTAAAAAGTCCCTATTTAATGAGCTTGTAGAAGAGACTGGAATAAAGATTTATGGATAATATATCCAAACGAATCCTTGCAGAAAAAGAGAATGTAGAAATAGCATTGGGCAATCTTTCTGATACTATGGCAAGAAAAGAGAAATTAGTTATTGAGCTATCTGCTATAGCTACCTTCCTTCACAATATTTATAATGGAATAGAAAATATCTTAAAACAGATTTTACAGGAAAAGAATATTAAAATCCATAAATCCGATGCATGGCATAAAGATATATTAAATACACCAGTGTCAAAGGGGATTATATCAGAAGGCTTATCCATTAAGCTTTATGAATGCTTAACCTTTAGACACTTTTTCATTTATGCATATGGCTTTATGCTTGAAGAAGCACAAATAAGTGATTTAGCTAATAAGATTCCAGTGGTTTGGTTAAGATTTCTATCAGAAATACAGGAAAGGAGGTGAATTATGATAAAGATATTGGTTGCCTATTCATCTTATGGGGGAAATACAGAGCGTCTTGCAAAGGCTGTTAAGGAAGGGGTAGAAAGCTCGGGTTGCTCCTGCATTATAAAAAGGGTATCCGATGTTGTTGATGGAGATTTTAAAGAGGCAGATGGGATAATTGCTGGCTCTCCAACATACTTTGGGAATATGACCGCGGAACTGAAGGATATGTTTGAAAGGTTTGTTTCCTTAAGAAGGGCCGGTGGGATGGAGGGAAAAATAGGTGCGGCATTTACCACATCTGGCCATCCAAGTGGCGGAAAGGAGACAACAATGCTGGCGATTATCCATGCATTCTTAATCTATGGAATGATTGTGGTTGGAGACCCTATATCTTCCGGTGGCCATTATGGCGTTGCCTGTTCTGGAAGCCCTAGCCAAAAAGACCTGGATGATGCAAAAAAGCTTGGAATGAGGGTAGGAGAGCTTGCTAAAAAATTGGCAAAATAAAAAATGCCTAATCCTTTAAGCTCAATTGAACCCTTATTAAACATGCTTGGAGAAGAAATAAAGATTCTTCCAGCAACAGGAGGTGCAATTGAGGATTTGCAACATCCCGACCAAGAGGAGATTGAGGATATTATTATAAATAAGGATAATGAGGTTATAACGGCTTTTGCGGAAAGCCCAGAGCCTGACCCCCAAGATATTTACAGAAAAACCCCACCTATTTCAAGAACACAAAATCATCTCTTCCGTTTTTTCATTGACGGAAGTATTCGTACATATTTTCTTGGCACAGGGATAGAAGGGATAAGGTCGTTCCCTATAGAATTGGCACAAATTGGTTCAGCGGTTGTTAAAAGGGAAGGGGATGGCCAACTTTCGGTATTAACCCAAAAACAACGAATCGCTTTACTATTACCAAAACAAAATCAAGGCATCTCAGATACCTTGTGGGAACAGATACGAAGACTTGATAAGCCCGAATGGCTTGAGGTTGTTGATTTTACACTTCCTGATAGGTTGGCTCAAGACAAGAAAGACCCCAGGGATAAGGCAGGGGCAAAGGCTCGATCTGAGATGCATAAGTTAGAGATAGAACTCATAAAATCCACAGATTCTTTTCGCAATGAGAATACTTGGCTGATATTAGATGGAGCAGTTAAGTTTGTTGAGGAGGATATTTGGAATTCGTGGGGAGATAGTCCTTGGCTTATAGGAGTTGCCAAATCTTTTCGTAAAGACCCAATGTTCCAATTTGGGCAAAGAACATCTCAAAGAAAGGACATCACAAGTATTCTTGCTGGTCTTCCCCATGCTCATAGAACTGTTGCTTTTAGTGCGGATGATGGCCAGGTAGCATTCTGGTATGTGAGATTAAGAGAACAAAGAGAGTTAGATTACCCATTAATGGGTGTAGTAAAGGTAGAATTACCTCGTCCTGACAAATCGCCGGTTCCTTCAGAGCTTGCTGACCTTATATCTTCCTGCCTTGTTGCAGAAAGGAATGTGAGCCCTTATGGCCTTGATAGAAGATGGCACTGTTGCCTTTATCCCATTCATATCGCAGAACAGGTTATAAAGAATAGATTTTACTCAAAAGAGGTCTTATTGGGCTGTATTAAATGGCCAAGACCAAAACAAGGAGGTGCAAGATGAGTAATCAAGAGATTGGTAAAACATCTGCCACAGAGAAAGAGCCAAATACATCTGATAAATTTATCTTTTGGCTTGCCCCAAAGGTTATAGTCAACCCCTTTGATATAGTAGAGGTTGAACAAACAAGCCATGAGGGAAAGAGCAAGACATTTGGGTTGGTAACAATCTTGGAGCATAAAACAGACTCGCCAGCCCATCTTGCCAATTTCATCTCTAGCAATTTTGGAGAATTAACCGAAGACCCTAATACCCCTCGTCAAGGAACAAATGTGGCTTATGCAAATGTATTGAGCAATGATAAAGACATCTATATGCCTGTTTCAAGCGAGAAGATTGTGAGGTTTGCAGATGAGGAAGGCATCCAGGTTGCCCTTGGAATAGATACAATGAAGCCGAAAGACCGAATTCCTGCTGGGCTTATTAAGATGAGCAATGGTGCGTCTGCCATTGCTTATGTTGACAGAAGATACATTCTTGGCCCAGAATCTGCCCATGTAAATATATCAGGAATAAGTGGCTTGGCTACAAAGACATCCTATGCGATGTTTCTTATCCAATCAATCCTACAAAAAACACCCGAGGATGAAAAGGATAGGATTGCTGTAATTCTTCTTAATGTCAAGCATGGGGATTTATTACAGATAGACCAAAGGAGGGAGGGAACATTTAGTGTTTCTGAAATGGAGATGTGGGAGGCATTTGGTTTGACTCCAGAGCCTTTTCCCTCTGATAAGGTTCACTACTGGCTTCCAAGAGGAAAAACTGGTTTACCAAATAGCTTTTTAGAACCAAATTTTTACGAGACTTATGCCTATGACCTTCCTTCAACCTCAGACAAACTTGATTTACTATTTGCCCATATACCCGATGCTTATGCTACATTAGAATCAATTGTAAGCGAGATTAAAGAGGGGATTAGAAATAATGAACCAGGCTTTAGGGATGTTCATAGCTGGGAAAACCTTCTTAATGGCCCTCCCTTGTTTGACCCTCAAACCAGAGCCGCGGTTAAAGAATGGCGGGGTATTAAAGGGGTTTCTATTGGTGTTTTTAGAAGACATATAAGGCGAATGGTGAGGACTGGACAATCTGGAATATTTGTTGATGCAAGGGCGTCTCGGGAAAAATCCCTTGGGGAGGAGATGCTAAAAATCAAGGGTGGCAATGTCTATGTGGTAGATATTACTAAGCTCTATGAGCATGAGCAGATGCTTGTTTTTGGTGATTTGCTAAAATCTGTTTATTCCTTAAAGGCAGAACCACCTGAGGATAGGAGAAAGCCTGTCCCTGAAAAGGTAATCTTTTTTGTGGATGAGTTAAACAAATACGCCCCTTCTGGTCCTCGTCCTTCTCCTCTTACCGAGTTAGTTCTTGAGATTGCTGAGCGTGGACGTTCACTTGGTATAATCCTTATCTCTGCTCAGCAGTTTATGAGTGCTGTCCATGAAAGGGTAACGGGTAATTGTGCTACAAAGGTTGTAGGTCGTAGTGGCTCATCGGAGGTCTTTCAACCCGATTACAGATTTTTAGATACAGAGATAAAATCCAATGTTACAAGGCTATCAAAGGGAGAATTGTTGTTAAGCCATGCTGTTTATCGCCAGCCAGTTAAGATTGTTTTTCCAAAGCCAGCATTTAGACAACAGGAGTTTTGATGGAAAAGGAGATAAAATCCTCTGCCCCATCTTTTGCAAAAGAGATTCAAAGAGCCGCTCAATCCTCAAATAATGAGGCTGAATTTAGAACCAAGATTACCCAACTAATAGAGGATTTTGGAAGAAGGATAAATTTAAGCCTTAATTTAAGGGAAGAATATACT
This sequence comes from bacterium, assembly GCA_040753555.1. Lineage (NCBI taxonomy): Bacteria > bacterium. The sequence continues at coordinate 28,049 of JBFMDZ010000004.1, read as the reverse complement.
CTCATCAATGGCAGGGCAGATGCGGTCTATAATAGATTGGTGGTTGAATATAAAGAGCCTGGAAAATTGAGGCAAAATAACGATTATCCAGTAAATCAAAATGCAATCTCCCAATTAGAGGGCTACATAGATGGGCTTATTAGAAGGGAGCATCATAAGCCTGAAAGGCTTGCAGGGGTTGTCCTTGATGGCGATTATTTTATCTTTATCAGGAAAAAGGAGGGGTTATGGCATATTGATAACCCCATAAGGGTAAATGAGTATTCCACAGAGCATTTTTTAAAGCTAATCTTCTCCTTATCCACAGAATTAGCTCTTATTCCAGAAAATCTGGTAAGGGATTTTGGCGAGAACACAAATGTCTCAAGGAAGGTTGTAGGCTCATTTTTGTCTTCTCTAATCTCTACTGAGCATCCCAAGCCAAAGGCACTGTTTGAGCAATGGTCATTACAGTTTAGTGAAGTTTGTGATTATGAGGAGGCTGGAAAGATAAAGATAGAGCAGTATGCAAGAAGATTTGGTATCTCTTCTCAAAATATTAGGGCATTTCCCTTCTTCTTCTGCCTCCATACATATTATGCCATCCTTATAAAGCTCTTGGCTGTTCAGGTTGTCCAATACTATGCTATGCCTCGTCTTGGCACTGACCTTAAACAAGCAACAACCTTAGGAAATAATGAGCTTTTAGGGTATTTAAAGAAGATGGAAGGAGGGGGAATATTTAAGGAGCTTGGTATTAGCAATTTCTTGGAGGGGGATTTTTTCGGCTGGTATCTTGATGCCTGGAATGATGAGATATATCAATCCCTTAAAACCCTAATCTCTAACCTTGCCAACTATTCCTTAGTAACCCTTGATGTTGACCCAGATACCACAAGAGACCTCCTTAAAAAACTCTACCAACAACTCATTCCAAGGGAATTGAGGCATAATCTGGGCGAATATTACACGCCTGATTGGCTTGCGGAAAGGTTATTATACATCCTTATGGGCAAAGAGACCTCCCCTGATAAACGGGTTCTTGACCCTGCTTGTGGCTCGGGAACATTTCTTGTCATTGCTATAAAGAAGATGCGGGAGTATGCCTTAGAAAAGCCAATCCCTGAAAATATGGTTCTTGAAAAAATCTTATCTAATGTTGTTGGCTTTGACCTAAACCCCTTAGCGGTCATCTCAGCAAGGACAAATTATTTATTGGCTTTAGGAGACCTGCTTGCTTATAGAAAGGATGAGATAAATATCCCTGTTTATCTTTGTGATTCCATTATGACACCCCAAGAGGGAAGGGATATGTTTACTGAGAAAACCCTTAGGTTTAATACTGCAGTTGGTCCCTTTGCTATCCCAAAAAGCCTAATTAAGGCTCAATACATAGATGAGCTTTCCAATTTTCTTGAGGAGGCAGTAAATTTAAACCTCAATAGAGGCCAATTTATAGAAAGGCTTTGCCAGAGGCTTCCATTAAATCCAGAACAGGATGAAAGGGATATAGATGTGGTTTGCCAACTATACGAAAAGCTCCTTAACTTAAAAAGAGAGGACATAAATGGCATCTGGGCAAGGATTATGAAAAATGCCTTTGCTCCTTTATTTGTGGATGAGTTTGATTATGTAGCTGGAAATCCACCTTGGGTGAATTGGGAGAGTTTGCCAGAGGGGTATAGACTTGAAACCAAGCCATTATGGGTTAAATATGGTCTTTTCCCTCATGGCGGAATGGACACTATACTTGGTAAAGGCAAAAAAGATATTTCTATGATTATGACCTATGTAGCAATAGATAAGTATCTTAAGAAAGGTGGAAAACTTGGTTTTTTAATTACCCAATCCGTCTTTAAGACTGCCGGAGCTGGTCAGGGGTTCAGAAGATTTCAGCTTGGTAATATACCTATTCAGGTATTGCATGTTGATGATATGGTAGAGCTTAATCCATTTGAAGGAGCATCAAATAGGACAAGTATTGTTATCTTACAAAAGGGGAAACCTACAAAATATCCTCTCCCTCTGGGGGCTTATCTTTACTGGCGAAAAACAGCTAAAAGAAAATCTATTTCCCTGGAAGCTACGCTTGAGGAAGCCCTTGGTATGACCGAAAGAAAACAGTTTGTTGCCGAACCGGTAAATGCCGATGATATAACTTCACCATGGATTACGGGAAGACCAAAGGCATTAAGGGCAGTGAAGAAGATATTAGGGCAATCAGATTACACCGCCCATGCTGGCTGTTATTCAGGTGGTGCCAATGGTGTCTACTGGGTTGAGATTATTGATAAAAGACCTGATGGGCTTGTAATCGTCTCAAATATTACCGAAGGAGCAAAAAGAGAGGTTGAGGCCGTTCAGGCTGCTATTGAACAGGATTTGCTTTATCCCCTTTTAAGGGGAAGGGATGTAAAGCGATGGAAGGCAGAACCCTCTGCCTATATCATTATGGCACAAGACCCAGTAAAACGCAGGGGAATAGAAGAAGACAAAATGAAGACATCCTATCCCAAGACTTATATGTATCTTAAGAGATTTGAAGAGCTATTGAGAAAACGCAGGGCAAGGGGAGTAACCGATATGATTAAGGGTGGCGCACCGTTCTACACAATGTTTGCTGTTGGTGACTACACCTTTGCACCCTATAAGGTGGTGTGGCCTAACATTGCCTCAGAAATAGTCTCTGCAGTAATTTCTGCTAAAGATGGAAAGCTAATATTGCCACAGCACATTGTTACATTAGTTGCTTGTAATTCTTTAAAGGAAGCACATTATATTTGTGCAATTATGAATTCAGAAGTAGTCAATTTTAGTCTTCAGGCTTATTCTATGAAGGGAGGAAAAAGCTTTGGAGACCCTCATGTTCTTCAAAACATCCACATCCCCAAATTTGACCACAAAAACACACTCCACCTTTCTCTTGCCAAGCTTTCAGAAAAAGCACATGAAGAAACAGCACAAGGCAACCCTGCATCTGAAATAGAGGCTAAAATTGATGAGCTTTCCGCAGAAATCTGGGGATTGACAAAGGAGGAGTTGAAGGAGATAGAGATTTCCCTCAAGGAATTATCAAAATGAGTAAAATTCTTTTGGTTGAACCTGAAAAATCAAGAAGATACCACACCCAATACCCTCCTTTGGGACTTCTTAAGCTTGCTGCTTATCATAAAAAAAGAAAAGACAAAGTGAGATTTGTAAGGGGGTTTGATAATGATGGGTTTTATCCCAATAAAATCTATATTACAAGCCTCTTTACCTATGCCTATGAGCCTGTCCATCAAACTATCAGATACTATTTAGAGAAATATAAAAAAGCAAAGATTACAGTAGGAGGTATTTATGCGACATTGTGTGGAGACCATTTAAAAGAAGCCTTTGGGGATAGAATTAGGATACATAAAGGGTTATGTGAGGAGGCAGAAGATATTTTACCTGACTATTCCCTTGTTCCTGAATGGAAGGCAAGTATAGTTTTCTCATCTCGTGGTTGCATAAGAAATTGCCCATTTTGTTCAGTCAGGGTATTAGAGCCTGAATTTAGACCAAAGAAATCCATAAGGCATTTGGTCTATCCAGGGCATAAAAAGGTCATCCTCTGGGATAACAATATCCTTGCCTCTTATTATTGGGAAGACATTTTTCAAGAGCTTGAGGAATCCAATCTAGAAATAGATTTTAATCAAGGAATAGATGCTCGGCTGATAAACTTAAAGGTTATCTCAAGGCTAAAAAGATTAAAGATTCCCCTTATTAGACTTGCTTATGATACGCAAGGAATTAGAGAGCCTCTAAAGCGTGCAATTGACCTGTTAAAAGAAGCAGGTTTTAATGGGAGGCAAATATTGGTCTATTGTTTGTATAATAATCCCTTTGAGAAGGATACACCAGAGACATTTTTAAATCGCTTACAAGACCTCATTGACTGGGGAGTAATAAGCTATCCGATGAGATATGAACCACTTGAGCCGAGAGAAAAGAATACTTATGTTTCTCCTTGCTGGAGGGAAGAGCAACTTGAAATGGTAGCCAAAGCAAGAAGGGTTATTGGCTATGGGGGAGCTTTCCCTCCTTATGAGGGATTAAAAAAGAAATTTTTATCTGCTAAATCTTTTGAGGAGGCTTTTTTTCTTAAGCCCATTTCACAATGTTTATAGAAGCAAAAGGAATAAGGACATACTACGAGAAAGATGGAGAAGGAGAGCCTATTTTAATCCTCCATGGCTGGGGAGGAAGGAGAGAATCGGTAAAGCCTATATTTGACCTTCTAAAGACAAAATTTTGTGTTTATAGCCTTGACTTGCCTGGTTTTGGAAGGAGTGAGATTCCAGAATTAGCCTGGCAAACATCTGATTACGGATTATTTATCAAGGAATTCCTTGAGAATTTTGGAATTAAAAGAATAAACATAATCGGTCATTCATTTGGCGGGAAGATAGGAATATGGCTTTCTTCCAATAATCCAGAGCTAATAAATAGGCTTGTTCTTATTTCTCCCTCAGGGATTAAGCCAAAAAGGAAGCCAGCCTATTATCTTAAGGTTTTCCTAGCAAAAATAGCAAAATACCTTTTGCCTAAAGCATTAAAGGAAAAGGTCTATCAAAAAATAGGTTCAAAGGATTACAAAGAGGCGGGTAAAATGAGAGATACATTGGTAAAGATAGTTAACGAAGACATAAAACCCATTCTTTCTAAAATTTCTGCAGAAACCCTCCTTATCTGGGGAGAAAATGACGATCAAACCCCCCTTTATCAAGCAAAGATAATGAATAAAGGAATAAAAAACTCAAGGCTGGTTGTTATAAAAAATGCAGGACACTTTTGCTATCTTGACAATTCTTTTGATTTCTCAAATGCAATCTTGGATTTTTTTAAATAAGCTTTTAATCCTCATTGCCATTTTTTTGTGGTTAAGACGTTTTGTCTTTCAAACCAATACATTACTCCACATTTTCCAGCTTGAGGGATATAGGAATAAAAGGTTTGCAAGATGGCTTATTAAGAATCCAAAGAGGGCCTTTGATAGCGAATCATTTGTATCAGGAGCAATCATTTTCTTCATTGGCTTATTCCTTGAATCTTTTAATCTTAGAATTATATTTCTCATCCTCTGGATAGGTTCTGGAATATGGCTTTTTAAAAGGTGTAAAAGAAAAAAGCAAAAAAAACCGTTTGTTTGGACAGCAAGGGCAAAAAGGCTAATTGTATTTTCTATTTTAATACCCCTAATACCTTTATCAGTAATCGCTTTTTTTACATCATCCCTTTTTCTTTTATATTTCCTTATCCTTCAAATATTCATTCAAATTGCTGGAATAAACCTTATATTGACAAACATATTTCTATTTCCAATTGAGAAAGGTTTTAATCTTTTCTATCTTATTAAGGCTAGAAATAAGATGAAAAAATTAATGCCAATGGTAATAGGAATAACAGGTTCTTATGGAAAAACATCTGTAAAACACATCATAGGACATATCCTTTCAAAAAAATACAAAACCCTTATTACAAAAGAAAGCTATAATACCTTAATGGGTGTATGCAAGGTAATTAACAATGAGCTTAAAGATGAAGAGGTATTTGTTGTTGAGATGGGTGCATATAAAAGGGGTGATATTAGGAAGCTCTGTAAATTGGTAAGGCCAAAAATCGGTGTATTAACAGGCATTGGAATTCAGCATTTAGAAAGGTTTAAAACAATTGAAAATATTAAAAAAGCAAAATTTGAGATTATTTTGTCTTTACCCCCTTCTGGAATTGCTATTGTTAATAATGATGATGAGGTTTGTAAGGGGCTTATGAATGAGGTGAAGATAAAGAAAGTGGGGTATAGAATGAGTCTGGAGTCGGGAGTCAGGAGTCTGGAGTCTGAAGGGATAATTATGGCAGAGGATGTTGAGATGGATGTCTCCGGGATAAAATTTAGGGTTGGAGAAACAATGTTTCAGACAGGGCTTTTGGGAAGGCATAATGTTTCAAATATATTAGCAGGGATTGCTGTAGCAAAGGAGCTTGGAATAGAGATTAAAAAGATAAAAGAGGCAATAGAAGAGCTTTCCTTTATCCCCCATCGCTTACAATTGATAAGGAATCCAAATAATGTCTTTGTCCTTGATGATAGCTATAATTCAAATCCGGTTGGGGTAGATGAGGCTTTATCTTGCCTTTCTTTGTTTAAAGGACGAAAAATCCTTGTAACACCTGGGATGATTGAGCTTGGAATAAAGGAGTATGAAGAAAATAAAAAATTTGGAAAGAAAGCAGCAGATGTTTGTGATATCGTTATCCTTGTAGGAGAAAAAAGAACAAAGCCTATCTTTGATGGATTGATGGAAAAAAGATTTCAAGAGAAAAATATTATCATTGTCCATAGCCTTGAAATGGCACAAAAAGAGCTTGAGAAGATAATTAAACCAGGAGATTGCATTCTATTTGAAAACGACCTTCCAGATACTTATGAAGAATAAAAATCCGTAATCTGTAATCCGAAATTCACTCTATCACCTTTGGAACCTTAAATTGGTTATCCTCAATGTATTTTGAAAGGCTTGAAATGGATGAAAGACCTGGTTTTACCTCATCTGGTCTCATCCGCCTTTCTTTTTCTTCTAAATAAAAAGGCGCATCTTCTAAAACCTCGCTAATCTTTGAAATGTATTCAATGATTTTTGTCAATTCCTTTGTTAGTAATTCTTCTTCATCTAGGATAAGGGAAATATTAGAAAGACCTGCGATATACTTTATTGTTTCTCTATCCATCTTAAAACCTCCTGATATATTGCCCCTCTCCTTAATATCTTTGGTTTTTCTGTCATATCAATAATTGTTGATGCAATACCTAAATTTGCATTTCCTCCATCAATGATAACATCAATACAAGAAGAAAGGCAAGAACAAACCTCATCTACTTTTATTGCCTCTTTTTCCTTTGATATATTTGCCGATGTTGCTGCAATTGGTCCCTTAAGGCTTTTTAACAACAAAAGGGGGATTGAATGATTAGGAACCCTTAAGGCAATTTTAGGACTAACCCACAAGAATTCAGGAGAGGAATAAAGGATAATTGTAAGTGGGCCTGGCCAGAACCTTTCTGCCATTTTAAAAGCCTCCTTTGAAACATTCCCTGTCATCATTTCTAAATATGAAATATCCCCTATTAAAAATGGAATTGGCTTGTCTTCTTCCCTCTTTTTTATCTTATAAATCTTATAATATGCCCCTTTATTCCTTCCATCCACGCCTATTCCATAGACTGTATCTGTTGGAAAGGCAATTATCCCTCCATTTTTTAAACAAGAAACAGCAATTTCTATTTCATTTTCCTTTATCTTTAACATAGGACATAATAAATGAAAGGTATTTTTCCTCTCTTTTCTTTTCTTTGTAAGCCTCTCCTAAAAGCTCAAAAAGAAAAGAAATTCCACCTTTATTTCTATATTCAGGAATAGAAGCAATAGTATTAAGTCTTTCTTTTGCATCAGATTTTCTATCCTGCATAATCAAAGACAAAATAATTGACCAATCGTAAAGGAATTTTGCCCTTGTATTTAAGGGCCACCACTCATTGAGGCTTTCTAACAAAGGCTTCCATAATTCCTCTATTTTTTCAATCTCTGCCTTTTTTAGTAAGATAAAAACCATCCCTAATATGCAAGAGGATGCCATATCAGAATATGTTGGCTCAAGCCATTTTATAAATTTAATAGAAAAAATGCCATTTTTAAACCTTTCTAAAGCAGAATCCATATAATTTAATTCTACCATTTTATAACCTTTCAAGACAAATCTATTGAACCAAACATAGAAAAGAAACATGGCTAATAAGATTGTTAATAAACCAAACCTTCTTAAAATGATAAATGAGAAAGAAAAGGTTTCATATATCTGTGGATATTGAATAAATATTGGAAATAAGGCAGCAAAGCCAAGAACAATGGTTACATCCAAAGAATTATCAAGGAGAAAGAATAAAAGATATATCTTTAATTTTGGCCATTTTATAAGTGTGCCAACGGTAAGAATTAAAAAGATTGGAATAATAACGGAAATAAAGAGGTATATTATAAGGATAAGGAATATTTCTTTTAATGCGATGAGTGGAACAAACCTGATTTTTTCTCCTCCAATGAGAAGGGCGATAAAGAAGATACCAGTTGCAATAAGATAAAGCCAGATAAGCCACTTCTTTCTTACTATATACCTTTTAAGACCTAAATAGCCCCTTACAATAAATTTGCCTACAAAATGGGTGATGAATAAAAGGATTAGGGTTATAAGAAATAAAGCAATATAAAATAGGCTAAATAATGGAAGGTATCTTATGATAAAGGCATCCTCAAGGTAAGCCCAAAAGTATTTCTTGCTATCTGAAAGGTTAAAGCCTTTTTTGTATGAAAAAAAAGCTTTTATAAAATCATTATTTAAATAATAAAGGTTTCCTAATGCAAAATGGGCAATTTCAAGATCAGGTTCTTTTTTTAAGGCATTTTTGAGGTGCCCAAAACCTTCTGTATAGCTTCCCATTTTTGCGTAAATCTCGGCAAGGTGAACATCGGATAAGCCATCGCCAGAAAGTGTAATAGAAATCTCTTTGTAAAGCTCTTTACCCCTTTGTCTCCATCCAATCTCCTTGCACATCCATAAAGCCCTTATCTTGGCAAGAGGGAAATCACAAAGCGAAAATTGGCGAAATGCCCTAATATAGCTTTGGGTAAATGCACAAAAGCATCCTTCAAGGTATGTCCTATCTATTTTAGAAGCATTTATAATAGAAAATATCCCTTCCTCTTCTGTTCCTAAAGACATAAGGGTTTTTAACATCTCCTCCTTTATTATGATGTTTTCTGGCTCGTCCTTCGTAATCTTTTTCAAAATATTTAAGGCTTCATCATAATTACTTTTGCTATTAAGATACTTTGCAAACATAAGAAATAAGTCTATATCCCTTGTCTTCTTTATCCCTTCAGAAATGTTTGTAAGAAATGAGCTTTCTTTATCCAGAAGGAGATATAGTTCTCCTAGCTTTATATAAGATAAGGAAAAAGGTTTTGCCTTTAAAAATAGCCTTTCTGCTTGTTTAAAATCACCACCTGCCTTTTTTACCATACCCATTCCTATATAGCTATATTTGCTTTTATCCTTACTAAAAACATTAAATGCCTTTTTGTATTCTCCATTATAGAAAAAGAAAATACCATCCCTTAATTCTGGATAGTTCGTTTTTAGATCTCTAAATTTTAAGAGGTTTCCTTGCTTTTGATAGCAAATACAAAGGGGGAATAATATTTCTGGATTGTTTGTTTTCTTTAATTCTTCTTCGTAATATAATTGTGCCTCTTTAAATTCCCATTTTAAAAAGCATCCTTTTGCAGTTTTAAGGTCTGAGAAGGCTGGATATGAAAATAAAAGAAGGAAAAATATAGCCTTTTTCATTCATAAGATCTGAAGAGCTTTCCCCATTCTGTTTTCATAAATTTATTTATCCTTATTCTTCCAATTGTTGGATACCAAAGGATGTCGTGATAGAAATTTGAGGCAATAGGTGCCCAATGCCATAGGGGTGAATGAAGAAGGATTCTTTCAAACCTTTGTAAAAATCCCTTTCTAATCATTTGGTCAACAAAGATAACAGGGCTTCTCTTTACCTTAAAATTCCAATTCTCATTGATTGCCTCACAATCACCAATAAACTCTATATCCTTAATCTTACCAACACCGAGACCCATATCATTAGCCATTCTAATATATGGAATCTCCATTGGTTCAAATCCCATAAGCTTTGCAGAAACAGCATCTATTGCAACAGAATCAGAAGATGCCAATAGGACATTTTTTATCCTAGGAATCATAGTCCTAGGCCCTGCACCATCTCCGGCAACACACCCATCCATTACAGCAAAAACACCAGTGTGAAGCTCTTTTTGCATAATAAGTAAGTCTACCAATGTCTCGTGGATGTATTTATGGGCATAGTGCCTATATTCCTTTAATAAGCCACCAAAGGCATTTTTTATAGCCCCTGTTGTAATTGAGTGTCCATGCGTCTTTATTGTTGGAAGATGTAGAATATCTTTTCCAATAAACATCTTTGGAATTGAAATACCTTCGGGAAATATCTTATCTATTACAAGAAGCTTTTCTTTAAACTTAAAAACCGTCCATTCTACCTCAGGAAGGCTTATAAATTTAAGGTGGTATTTCTTTAAAACGGGAAGCCATTTATTGTCAGATGCTCCTTTTAAAGGGTTTGTAACAACGGTTTTATTCTCAACGGGAAATAGCTTTGATGGAAGAAAACCATCTTCAATAAGACAATTTAAGATGCCATCAAGCTGCCAGGGTTCTGTTGAACAAGATGGAAAGTATTTCGTCCAGGAAAGGTTAAGTTTAAGGATAAGGTCTCTTTCGCAAGAAAGGCATTTTTCATATTCAGCCAAGTGAATGAGCCTTTTATAATCATCAATAATGGTTTGAGGGGATGTTTTAAGGATGGCAACCTTAGGCATTCCAGAGCACCAGAGCACCAGAGCACCAGAGCACCAGTAAAATTCTTGCTAAATCCTTACTTAAATATTGCATCGGCTAAAGGTTCGGTAAGCTCTTTTATCAAAGAAAGCTTTGCCTTATTATCAGGGCTTATTCTTGGAATTATTCTTTCAATCTTATCTGCTGTTGTTAATGTGTCCCACGAGACAGAAAGAATAGGAATTTTTCTTATTTCTGCCTTTCTTATAACCTCGGGTGAGGGAATAATATCGCCTGTTGTAATAATGCAGGATGTATCTTCTGTTAAGGCTGAAAGAATAAGGTCTGTCCTGTCTCCTCCAGTAATTACTGCCTTTTTATCTGTTCTTTCAAAATATCCTAGGGCATATTGAGGGGTCATTGCTCCAACAAGGATATGTTCAACCATTTTTGAAATGCCATCGTCTCCTGCTAAAACATTTGCATCCAATGCCTCTTGAATTTGAGATACAGAGATTGAAAAAAATTCCTCCCTTTTTGGAATAATTCCTAAAAATTCATTACCCTTAATTGTTTGAGAAGCCTTATTTAATACCACACCAAGGATAACCTCGCCTCCTGATTCCTTTAAAAATGCCATTTCATCTTCCCATCCATTCTTTTCCTCAATAACAAGGACAATCTTTGTATTTAATGCTTTGGCAATATGAAATGCTCCCAAGTGCTTTTTTTCTCCCCTTACAAGATCTGATTCAATAATTATGTAATCTTTGCCTTCTGATATTTTATTATAAGCCTCTTTTATTTTTTCTAGAGAAATATCTTTTTCAGGAAAGAAAAGACCAGGGCATATTTCTTCATCAGAGAAAGAAAGCTTGCATATTTCCTTCATTAAGGAGATATCTTCATCAATCATTTTGCCACCAATAAGCCTCCTTTCACCAATTGGCTTAAAATACCCACAATTCTTAAGGTTTGATGCAAAACCTATAGACAAAAAACTTTTTCCACACCTTCCTATTCCCGAAACAATAATAGACTTCATTTTTTAAGAAAAAATAATATCATTCAAAATTCTTTTCTGTCAAGAAAATTCTATTTTTTTAATTTTGACAAAATTATAGGAGCCATCAATTCAGCAACACGCTTTGAACCAATAGGTGTTAAATGGCAATAGTCCATATATAAATGCTGTTTTTTAGTCTCAACTGACCCAATGGTAGAAATATCATAAAAATCTATACTATATTTCTTAAAAATATCGGGTAGTAATTGTCTAATTATTTTTATATTTTCTATTCTTAAAGAGAAGCCTTGTTTTAAGGTAATTTCTTTTCTTAAAGCATCTTCTTTGCTTAAATAGTTATCATTCTCAAGAATTACCTCTGGCTGAAGAAAAACCATTATGTCAAAATTATAAAGTTTTGATAAACATTGAAATTGAAGATATGCGCGTAAAAATGTATCCCTTGCAATATCTTTATAGTTATTTGGGAATTCCTCCTCTTTTTTTGAAACCAAAACAGGGCTTTTAGAGGATGAATATTTTACAACCTCCTTTCTCTCCCAAATTTTTTCAACAACCTTTTCAACTACCTTAAAAAAATAGCTAAATTTGCTTAAATACCTGCTTGTTGTATATAATGTAAATAATAATCCCCTGTTATTAAAACCTGGGATAAGATAAACAGAGGAATAACTATAATCCTGAAAATGATTAAGTTTCTTGGTATTATAAAAATCATTATGGCCATCAAAGAAAATGACCATATCTGGAGAATATTCATATAAACATTCATTAAAATAAATTAGATGCTGAAAGGTCTGATAGCCTGTTACAGCTGCATTGATAACCTCTACCTTTAAGTTAATATTTTTCTTCTTTAGCTCTTCATTAAGTATATTTTCTAAAAAATAATTTATGGTTTCGTTGTTTAGCAATCCCCTACATTTTGGATAAAAATCTGCTTTTTGAACACCTATACCATATAAAGCCGATGCCCCCATCATAATTATCCTAAATGTATTTGCTTTCCTTATCTTTGAAATTGGATGATTATTTCTAAATCCATCAATAGAATGAATTTTTTGACCATTAGTATCCCATTTTCTTGAATATTCAGGATTTAATTGATGGCCACGATAGGGATGATATAAATGCCTTGTGCTAATATCGCCCTTTGTCATATCCATTGTTTTAAGATAAAAAAGGGATAAAAATTCTGTTAGTATTATTAAAAATATAAACATAAAAAGAATATAAATTGTTTCTTTTTTTATCATCTCTAATCTAATGCAAACTCCTTTTTCCAGCCTTTATCTATAAAAATTGGCTGATCATTTTTAAGAAAAAGGTAATTATTGATAACAAGGCCATCCATTTCGGTTCGCATAAAGCATCTATAGGCATCCTCGGGTGTGCATACAACGGGTTCTCCTCTAACATTAAAGCTTGTATTAACCAATAATCCATAGCCTGATTGTTGTTTAAATGTATTAAGTAGTTGCCAAAATCTTGGATTTGTATTTTTAGATACACTCTGAATCCGTGCGGAATAATCTAAGTGCGTTACACAGGGAATATCAGACCTTAAAAAATATAGCCTTTCATATAAACCTCTTTTTTCAAAATCTTCTGGTAGCTTATTTCTTCTTTCTTCTTTAACAGGGGCTACAAGAAGCATATATGGAGATATTTTTTCTAGCTTAAAATATTCTTTTACATCTTCTTCAAGCACAGAGGGAGCAAAGGGTCTGAATCCTTCTCTATATTTAATCTTTAAATTCAATCTTTTCTGCATATCAGGAGAGCGAGGGTCTGCCAGGACACTTCTGTTTCCAAGTGCACGAGGTCCAAACTCCATCCTTCCTTGAAACCATCCAACTACCTTTTTCTCTGAAATTAACCTACAAACCTCGTCGCATAATTTTCCAAAATCTTCAAAATGGGTACAGGAAGATTGATATTTATTGATGACATACTTAATATCATTCTCATCATATTCAGGCCCTAAAAAAGCTCCTTTCATTTGATCTTTAAGAGGAATCTTTCTTTCGTTGTTATAGTATAAAAACCAAATACCCAAGGCAGCGCCTAAAGCACCTCCAGCATCACCTGCTGCAGGTTGAATCCACAAGTCATCAAATAGATGTTCCTGAATAATTTTACCATTTGCAACACAATTTAGTGCAACGCCGCCAGCCATTACTAAATTTTCACATTTTGTAATTGCCTTAGCTGTTTTTGCAAGTTTAAGGACGATTTCCTCAAGAACCTGTTGGGCTGCTAATGCCAAATTCATATAGGGTTGGGTTAGTTCAGATTCTGGTTCTCTTCTTTTAATTCCAAAAAGTTTAAACCAAAGAGAATCCTTACACATTGTCAATCCCGTTGCATACTCAAAGTATTTCATATTTAATAAAATTGAACCATCTTCTTTAATATCAACCAATTCATCTGTAATAATTTTTCTAAATCTCTTTGTCTCTTCGGAATTTTTATCTCCATAGGGTGCAAGCCCCATTAGCTTGTATTCGCCACTATTTACCCTGAATCCACAATAATAAGTAAAGGCTGAATATAACAGCCCTATTGAGTGGGGAAAATCTAGCTCTTTAAAAATTGTTATTTTATTTCCCTCACCATATCCAATGGTCGCTGTAGCCCATTCTCCTACACCATCTATTGTTAAGATAGCTGCTTTTTCAAAAGGGGATGGATAAAATGCAGATGCTGCATGTGAAAAATGGTGCTCTGAAAACAACAATTTTGGTTTACCAGAACCAATTTTTGAAAGCTCTTTTAAAATAATATTTTTTAAGAATAGCTTTTCTTTAATCCAAACAGGGATTGCCATTAAAAAGCTTTTTAAGCCCTTTGGAGAAAAAGCATAATAGGTCTCTAGCAAACGCTCAAATTTTATGTATGGCTTATCATAAAATACAACGCAAGATAGGTCTTTTAATTCAATGCCTGATTCATTCAAGACAAATCTAATTGAATGAATGGGAAAAGATGGGTCGTATTTTTTTCGGCTAAATCGCTCTTCTTGTGAGGCTGCAAAAATTTCACCATCTATTACTAGTGCTGCGGCGCTATCATGATAATAGGCAGATATACCTAAAATAGCATTTCTTTTTGTTTTCTCTTCTTGCATTAAAATAGAGTATATATAAATGGCGATATTGCAGTGCCACTAGAGATAAAAATAAGAATGCCTAGTAAAAGAAGGATGATTATTGTAGGCAATAACCAAAATTTCTTTCTTTTCATTAGAAATCCAAAAAAATCTCGTAAAAAATCCATATCTACCTCCTATATCTTAAAATGGGTGAACCAAATCCTCCTTACAAAATACATAGTTTCTTTCTCTAAATATAGAATTATTATTCTTTTTAAATTGTTTTATCTTTAAAATATCACCCCTAAAAAAATTTGATAAAAACCCTAATGGTGTAACAAATAGAAAAAAAACAATGGTCAGTATTATATTAGGGACAATAAAGCTTAAAATATGGGATAATCCAAACCATAAAATAGTTAGGGGCCGAAGTATTTGAGGATAGACCATACCAACAATTAAGAAAAATAAAGCTACAATGAAAAAAATGTGAGCTTTTAAATAATGATTTATCAATAGGCACAGAAAAACAGCTGCCATACAGCTATCTTTGTCTTTTTCTTTCGTCATTCCTTGAATAAATCCTCTAATTGTTTTTTTCATCAAGATAAAAAATATATCATCCAAAATTTCTCGTGTCAATAAAATTTTACTAATCCCAAAATCTATATTTTACAAGTGTCCAAATAGCCTCTACTCCATCCTTCCAATTTATTTTCTTTCCCTCCTCTATTTTTCTGGGAAAATAGGATATTGGAAGCTCTAAAATCTCATAGCCCTTTTTTAAAACCTTGGCTGTAACCTCAGGACAAAATTCAAATTTCTTACATTTTAAATTTAAGGATTTTATTACATCTGTCTTAAATACCTTATAACAGGTTGGTTCGTCTGTAATATGTGAGCCATAAAGGATGTTTGTAAGTAAGGAAAGAAATTTACCTCCCAAGGCATATCTTAGATAAGAAAATTTACCCTTCCCCAAAACACGAGAGCCATAAACAACATCTACCTTTCCTTCCATAATAGGCTTAACTAATTTATAGTAGTCTTCTGGGTCATATTCTAAGTCAGCATCCTGGATGATAATTATATCTCCAGATGCCTTTTCCAAGCCTGTTCTTATTGCAGAGCCTTTGCCTCTATTTTCTGAATGAAAAAGCTTAATAACATTCTTCTGGTTTATCCTTTGTTCTATAATCTCCCTTGTTCCATCACTTGAATAATCATCAATGATAATGATTTCTTTAGGAAGATTTATTGCCTCTATTTTTTTTATTATCTCCTCTATTGTATCCTTCTCATTATAAACAGGCATAATAACAGATAGTAGCTTCATTTTAATTTTAAAATCTTAATAACCGCCCTTGCAGAAAATACCAAAAGATGAGGCATTATGGGTAGATTATACCTTGGAATTGCAAGAAAAAATAGGGTATGCAGAAAAGAAATATATATAATAATGGTAAGAAGGGGAAGAAAAATTTTCCATCTTTCCCATCCAATAATAATTCCTAATAATCCAAAAAAAATAACTAAATATTGAACTATGGCAAGAAATACCTTTATCTTTGGATATGGCCTTAAAACCTCCTTTCCACCAGGAATCCAAAACCATAATCTATATAGCTTTTTTGGCCATAATTTAATATAACCCAATGGATTTTCTCTTATGTTTTTAAATGCTTCCTTGCATAATTTTTTATCTACTTCAATAGTTGAAGAGCAAGAAGATGTTATCTTCTCCAAATCTTTAGGATCCCAATACCTCCAATCTCCATCCCAGGGAAGATATGTACCTGGCCAAAAACTAAGTCCTACACCTGTTGCAACAGGAACAAAGGTATGAAACCTTATATAATTTCTGATTGTCCAAGGAATTATTGTAATACCCATAAAGAAAGAAAGAAGAAAAAAGTCTAGGATCGCCTCCTTTCTTTTTTTAATGAATAAAAAAGAGATTAAAAAGAAAAGGGGAGAAAGAATGGTTATGCTCCTTGTGAGTGTTGTAAGCCCAAGGAATATTCCTGCTAAAATTAAAAATTTTCTCTTTTCTACACCCTTCATTATAAACAAGATTGATATAGAAAGGAGAAATATAAAGAGTGTCTCTGTAAGGATAAAACCCGTTGTAGTAATAAAATGGGGATATAAAGCACAGAAAAGAGATGCCAAAATTCCACAATTTCTTCCAAAAACCTTCTTTCCTATAAAATAAACCATAATAGCGGTTAGGCTTCCAAGAATTGCCTGGGCAATTTTTACCGCTAAAAGGCTATGTCCAAATATAAGGTAAATTATGGATAGAAATAATGGATAGATTGGTTCCCTGTGTGGTGTTGGTTTTCCACCAGAATGAAAGCTCATATGTTGAGCAATGTTTAAACCTATTTCATCATATCCACCTGAATCTACTGCCTTTAAATCTGGAAAGAAAGAAAGAAACAAAAGCCTTAAAGCCAATCCCAAAATGAAAATACCACATAATGTTTTCATTTTAAATAGTATAAAAAATCCTTTACAAAAAATCCACTTTAATTTATACTTCCTTTTATGGAAACAAGAGAAATTGCAAAGAAGGCAAAGGAGTGTTCTTATAGGCTCCTTAGTCTTTCATCAAAGGAAAAAGACGATATTCTCCTTAAAATAGCAAGTAAAATTTCTGAAAAAGAAAAAGATTTGCTTAAAGAAAATGAGAAGGATTTAAGCTATGCAAAAGGGATAGGCCTATCTTCTGCCTTGACAGATAGGCTTTTGCTTAATGAAAAAAGGGTAGGGGATATGGTTTCTGGAATTAGGGCTGTTGCCTTGCTTCCTGACCCTGTTTTTGAGGTCTATGATATGACAAGAAGGCCAAATGGGATGCTGGTTGGAAAAATGAGGCACCCTTTAGGTGTAATTGGGATAATCTATGAGGCAAGGCCAAATGTTACAGCCGATGCCTTTTCTCTGTGCTTTAAATCTTCTAATTCTGTAATATTAAAAGGTGGCTCTGAGGCTTTAAATTCCAATAAATTTATTGTCAATCTTATAAAGGATGCTTTGGGAGATTTAAAGGATGCCATAGGTTTTATTGAAGAAAGGGGAGGCGTTAAGGAGTTAGTATCCCTTAAAGAATACATAGATTGCATAATATTGCGGGGAGGAAAAAGGCTTATTGAAGAAATTGGAGAAGGAGCAAAGGTTCCTATTATTAGCCATGGAGAGGGGATATGCCATGTCTATATTGATAATGAGGCAGACCTAAATATGGCATCTGAGATTGCCTATAATGCCAAAGTCCAAAGACCAGGGGTTTGTAATGCAATGGAAACATTGCTTGTTCACTCTGATATTGCAAGAGATATTCTACCAAATTTAATAAAAAGATTGAAGGATGCAGGATGTGAGATAAGGGGAGATGAAAGGGTAGGGGAGATTGTTCAAAATATTATTCCTACAACAGAGGATGATTGGAAAACCGAATATTTAAGCCTTATTTTATCCATAAAAGTCGTTTCCTCTCTGGATGAGGCAATATTTCATATAAACCATTATGGCTCGCATCATTCTGACTCCATTATAACAAATTCTTATAGTAAAACTTTAAGATTTCTTAAAGAAATTGATTCTGCTAGTGTCTATGTAAATGTTTCAACCAGGTTCACAGATGGGTTTGAATTTGGCTTAGGGGCTGAAATCGGCACATCAACCCAGAAGCTCCATGCCAGGGGTCCAATGGGGCTAAAAGAGCTTACATCTTCAAAGTTTATCATTTTTGGAGAGGGTCAGATTAGAAAATAAAATTTTTTGGCAGAATGAAGTCAAATGAAAACACTCTCACCCGATACACAACCTGAGGCAGAAAAGGTATTAATTGAATTATTGCGAAAGGCACCTGCCTGGCGAAAAATAGAAATGGTTAGTCAAATAACCACTGCCTGTCGAGAATTGGCGTTAATTGGTCTTAGAAGACGGTATCCTGAAGCAAATGATGATGAGCTTAAAAAACGGCTGGCAGCATTAGTGCTTCCTCGAGAAATAGTCATTCGTGCCTATAACTGGGATCCTGAAAAGGAGGGTTATTAATGCTATTAGAGCCGACATTTGTTGCGTTAAAACTTGTCTCATTCTTTGAGAAATTGGATATCCCATATTTTATTGGTGGCTCTTTGGCAAGTGCAATATATGGTGTGGTTCGTGCAACCAATGATGTTGATATAGTGGCTGATTTAAAGATGGAGCATATTCTCCCATTAAAAGAAGCACTTCAAGATGAATTTTATATTGATGAAGAGATGATAAAAGAAGCGATTAAAAGGAAAAGCTCATTTAATCTTATCTACTTAGAATGGATGTTTAAGATAGATATTTTTGTCTTTGATTGTCATCCTTATACCCAAGAACAACTTAGGCGACGATACAAAGAGATAGTAATCCGCAATCCCGAACAAACTGCCTATATCTCTACACCTGAAGATACTATCTTAAGTAAATTGCAATGGTATAAAATGGGTGGCGAGGTATCGGATAGACAGTGGAGTGATGTATTAGGGGTATTGAAGGTGCAAGGGAGGCGATTGGATATGAAATATCTTCTCTGTTGGGCAGATAAATTGAATTTAAAGCATTTGTTGAAGAAAAGTCTGGAGGAAGCTGGAATAGAGGGATAAAATTATGAACATTGGAATAATGGGTGGTGTATTTGACCCTGTCCATTTTGGCCATCTCCAAGCCGCAGAAATAGTTAAAGAAAAACTTAAACTTGAAATGGTTTTGTTTGTTCCATCAGGCATTCCTCCACATAAACCAAAACCAATTGCAAATTCAAAAGATAGATTTAAGATGTTAAAGTTATCCTTAAAGAATAATAAATCATTTATTCCAGTGAACCTTGAAATTAAAAAAAGGGGATATTCATATACAATAGATACAATTAGGGAGATAAAATCTATTTATGGCGATAAAAACGATTATTATTTTATCATAGGCACAGATACAATCCCCGAGCTTTGTAAGTGGAAGGATGTAAAAGGGCTTTTTGAAATGATAAGATTTGTGGCGGTAACAAGAGAAGGATTTGCTCAATGCTCAATGCTCAATGCAAAATGCAAAATAGAATTGATTGAATTTCCAACATTGGCTGTTTCATCAAGCCTTATAAGGGAGAGGATAAAAAAGGGGCTTTCTATAAAATATTTTATTCCAGATAGCGTAGAAAGGTATATCCAAGAAAAGGGCATTTACAAATCCTGAAGTTCTTAATTTCCAAAGTTTGGAAGTTATGAAGTTCCTAATTTCTGAAGTTTAGAAGTTTTGAATTTCATTCTTCTTCCCAAACCTCTTCAAAGCCAATTTTCTACTCTTGTAACTACTCAGGTTTTTTAAGTTTTGCCTTATAAATCAATAGTATAATCTCCTACCTGTTTTTTACAAATAATATTTGTAACTATTCATTATATATTAAAATATTCAAATTACATATAAACCCAGCAATGGGGGTCAGGAGCTAAATAATCACCGCTAATTGCTAAAGTCATTGCCCGACAGCCATAGCAATCAGGAATCTTGCATTTTTTCTCATTGCATATACCCTTAAAATTCTTTTTGTCTACAATCTTTCTTAACACCTCTGATTTTTCAAAGATCTCAGTTAAAGGCTTTTCTAAAAGATTACCAACAGTTAGGTTAAACCTTCGGCAGGGTAGGGCAGTGCCATCAGGAAGGATTGCCAGACCATCCCTACCAGCAATACATTCTGCCCCATATAATTGGATTTTATTATCAAATTCTACACGAATAGCCCGATATTTGACCATTTCAGAAGGCACATATATTTCACCAACCTGTTTAAAAATATGTTGATAGAGGCTGTTTAGTTCTTTTCCTGAAACCACTTCTTTAAGATATTTTTTTCCCTGGCCTAAAGGGAAAAATCGCTCAATAATATATCCATCAATCCCAAGTTCCTTAGCAAAACCAAATAATTCCATTGCCTCTGGGAGATTACGCTTAAGCAGGGTGAACATAATCACCACCGAGAAACTTTGTGACTTTAGTGCTTCAATCCCCTCAATTGCCTTTTTGAATGAACCCTTGCCACGAATACTATCATTGCTTTCTTTTGTAATTCCATCCAAGGAAATATAAAACTCTTTTAATCCACTATGCTTAATGTCTGAAATATATTTACTTACCAGGGTACCATTGCTAATGAGGTTTAAGTTTGTATTAAAAGACTTAAGGTAATCAACCAAAGCCCATAATTCTGGTTTAAGGAGGGGCTCTCCACCTGTTAGGGCAATTTTTAAGCCTTTATTCCAAAGTTTTGAGCTAGAAATTAGATTATCAGAGATTAACTTTAACTTTGAGAAAGGCAATTCATTTGAAGCGCTAAATTGCTCTTGATAGCAATGTAGACAGCGAAGATTACATCTGTCGGTAATGTGCCATTGGATATAAAAATACATATTCTAATTCTAAAGTTCTTAAGTTTAGAAGTTCCAAAGTTCTAAATTTTAGCCATAATTTATGTTCGGATAATAAACATTATGTGAACTTGGAGGAAATACAATACAAATAAAAAACCATTAAAAGTCTGTACCTCTGCGTCTTTGCCACTTTGTGCCTTCTTTAAAATTCAATCCCTTTTCTTCCTTTTATTCCTTTATCAAAGGGATGTTTTATGTTTTTTATCTCACTAACTAGGTCTACATTTTCAATTAGGTTTTCTGGAAAGTCCCTTCCTGTAAGGACAAGCTCTAAATTTTCTGGCTTTTTCTCCAATATTTCTAAAAATTCTGCCTCTTTTA
The DNA here is from genome assembly GCA_040753555.1 of bacterium. Taxonomy (NCBI): domain Bacteria; species bacterium. The sequence goes on along the minus strand of JBFMDZ010000004.1, from coordinate 6,697 downwards.
TAAATCCATCCCTTAAAGAGACAATTATCTCATCTAAAATAAGCACATCATATTTATTCTCTTGATAAAGCTTTTTTACAAATTCTAAACCACTTAAACATTCATTGCGTATCTCCTTATTTTTCACATCTTTATCAAAGTATGGGTGCTTTTTTGCGAAGCCATAAATATCCACACCCAATTTTTCCAATACCATTATCTCTCCGTAGCCATATTTTTCGGGGTCTTTATGAAAATGGATATAGCATACCCTCATACCCTGCCCTATTGCCCTTATTGCAAGTCCACAAGCAGATGTAGTCTTTCCCTTTCCATCACCTGTATAGACCTGAAGCATTGATATTTTATATTAAAATTTATTTGCTATATATCGGAAGAAATATCTTAAAGCAAGAACCTTTGCCAAGCTCTGATTCTAATTCAATCCTTCCCGAATGCTTTTCTACTATCTCATTTACAATGGAAAGACCCAATCCTAAACCTTTTGGCTTTGTGGTAAAGAATGTGGAAAATATCTTGTCCTTTATTTCAGGGGCAATTCCAGGGCCTGTATCAGAGATATCTATCCTTACAAAATCTCCCTCTTTTTCTACCTTTATTCCCAAGATCCCTTTTCCCTCCATAGATTGAATGGCATTTTGGATGATATTTGTAAATACCTCTTCAAGTTTCTTAGGGTCAGCAAGGATTGGTTCATCGTATGCTATATCTATCGTTTTCTCTATGTTAGAAAGCTTATCCTCAACAAGAAAGAGAGAGTCTTCAATTGTCTTTGTAATACTTACATTCTCCTTCTTTATCTTTATCTCCTTTGCAAAACTGGATATACCCTCAACCAGCTTTTCCATAATAAAGCCTGCTCTCTCCACTTTATTTAATGTCTCAAGAACCTTATCATCTTTTACAGCCTTCTTTGCAAACATCGTTGAAAGCAAAACAATAGTTAATGGATTCCTTAAGTCATGGGCTATCTTTTCTGTAATCTTTCCTACTGCAGCCATCCTTTCTTGATGAATAAGCTCTTCCTTTGTCTTTTTGAGGGAATCAGTAAGGTCTTCTGTAAGTGCAATTTTACCAAAAACAATGGATAGGTAATTTAGAATGGTAGAAAATAATTTGATATTTTCCTTTAAAAATGGGGATTCCCTGGCTATAGATAAAAGCCCAAATTCATAATCATTGATAATGATAGGAAGGCTTATTGAGGATGAAAGAAGGGATTTAAAGCTTTTCCTTGAAGGTTTTGCATCAAGCCTTTTTATTTCCCAGGTAAAGTTAAAAAGATTGGGTATAGAGGGGGCAAACAAAGAGAATTTGTGAGAAAGAAATTCCATAAGCTTTGCCTCTTCTATCCTTCTTGAGGTAGCTAGATATATCTTTTTTTGTGGAATAATGGTAATTGCGATAATTTCAGGATTTAATAATTTTGATAAAGCATCATGTGTATAGTTTACAATCTGAGAAATATAGGAAGATGCCATTATATTCCTTGAGAATGAAACAAGGGTTTTAAAATCATTTACCTTTTTCTTTATATCTTCTAGGTTTGCAAAGGAGAATTTAATTGATGCGGCATTTGCTAATGCTTCTATTCTTTTTAAATCATCTTGTGTGAAATCACTTTTATCAACCTTGTTATTCACATTTAACACACCAAATAGAAAATTATTGTGCTTAATGGGGCAGGAGATAAGGGACTTTGTCCAGTATCTTTTCTTTGATTTCCTTAAAAACCTTACATCCTGTTCTATATCCTCAATAAAGAGGGGTTCTCCTGTTTTTGCAACATAACCTGCTATTCCCTCTCCAATACCCTCTCTTGTTCTCTTTACTATATTTTGGGGAAGACCAATAGAGGCAATAATCACAAGCTCTTTTTCTTCTTCATCAAGCACCATAACCGAGGCAAGGGAACATTTTAGCTTTTTTCTTGCCTCTTCCACCAACCACAAGCCTATATCAGAAAGTTTCATTTATACTATTTTCGTAAATGGTTGATTAGGTTTATCTCTATTTATCTAAAAAAATTATATCTTAATTCCATCCCATTTTGCAAGGAAAGATTGATGGATAAGGTTTGACCCTTATTTTACTTTGACACCAGAAATACATAAGGCTTGTGGCTCATTGGGTTTTCTCTTACTATTACCCTTGTTTTATATACATCCTCTATTGCTTGATATGTTAAGACCTCTTCAGGGCTTCCAATGTTATAAATTTTTCCCCCTGAAAGCAAAATGAGCCTATCGCAATATTCAGATGCTAGATTTAGGTCATGCAAGACAATGATTACTGTAAGGAACATCTCCTTGTTTAATTTTCTTACAAGGTTTAAAACTTCTATTTGATGGGTTATATCAAGATGGGTTGTAGGCTCATCCAATAGAAGAATCCTTGGACAAGAAGCCAAAGCCCTGCTAATAAAGACAAGTTGCCTCTCTCCTCCACTTAATTTGCTGATATACTTTTTTCTTTTATCCATTATCCCTGTTATTTCCATTGATTTTTCTATAACCTCTGTATCTTTCTTTGTTGTAAAGAGAAACCTTTGATGTGGAATCCTTCCTAGCATAACAAGGTCTTCTACCCTCATATCAAAGGCAATCTCCTCAATCTGGGAAACTACCCCTGTCATTTTTGCAAATTCTTTAAATCCCATTTTTCTAATATCTTTTTCTTCAAATACCACCCTACCCTTCTTTAATGGGATTACCTTACTTATAGCCCTTAAAAGGGTTGTCTTTCCACTTCCATTTGGCCCAATTATTCCAAAAATCTCACCTCTTTCTACATTAAAGCTTATATCAGAAAGGGAAAATTCATTATAACCACAAAAAATGCCCTCTACCTTTATCATTTCTTATTAAAAAATAGCTAAATAAAAGACCTCCAATTATGCCTGTAATTACGCCAACAGGTAGCTGGTATGGAGCAATGATTGTCCTTGCTATTGTATCGCAAAGGATAAGAAATCCTCCACCCAAAAGCCAGGATGAGATAAGAAGAAATCTATAATCCCATCCCAATATAAACCTGGCTATATGAGGAACAACCAAACCAACAAACCCAATTATCCCAGAAACAGAGACAGAAAATCCTACAAGAAGGGATGATATAAGAAAGAGAACCTTTTTTGTCTTCTCTGTATCTATACCCAGATTTAATGCCTTCTCCTCACCAAGGCAAAAGGCATTAAGGGATTGCGAAAAGAAAAATGAGATAAAAAGCCCTATTATTGAGGAAAATAAGGCAAGGTTAATAAAAGACCAGTTTGGCTCCTCTAATGAGCCCATTATCCAAAAGATAATCCCTTGCAGGTCTTCATGCTTTGATATGGCCATAATAAGCATAATTAGACCCCCTGATATAAAGCTTATCATTACACCAAGAAGCAGAAGGGAGGGAAGGCTTACTATTCTGTTTCTTGCTGATAAAAAATAAAGAATAAAGATAATAAAGCTAGCTCCAAGAAATCCGCTTAATGGAAGGGGAAGGCTTAAGGAAAGAACAATACTTAAACAAACAGCCAAAGCAGAACCTCCAGATATGCCCAATGTATATGGCTCAACTAGGGGATTACGAAATAATCCCTGAAGAATTGCACCTGATAAGGCTAATGACGAACCTATAGCAAACCCTAGAATTACTCTTGGAAGCCTTATATCAAAGAGAATTGTATGTTCTGTTGTCCTTTTTCCGTCAAGGATTACTTGAATAATTTTATTTAAAGAAATGGAATATGAGCCAATACACAAAGAAATGAGGGTTATTAGAAGAATTGCTATTAAGCCTACAAATATCAAAACAAAAAATTTCTTAATCATTGACTTACTATTTGTTGTTTATCTGCTGGACAAATATTATCAATAATCTCTGCAATATTCATCTTATCAAGAACTTATCTTAAGAATGACTAAAGAGCCAATTGTTTTGGAGAAAAACTTGATTTTGTCTTCTTAAAATATCTTCTATCATTCTATCTATTATATATATCGGTTTTTAAGAGGGTTAAACTTTAGATTTTTTTTGGAAATTCAATTCCTATTGTAAATAAGAGCGGAAAATGAGAATTAAAGTTTAGCACATTACATTAAATCTTGCAAATGGGTTTTTGAGTTTGAAAATAAAACCAATCTGTATGTATTCAGCTAATTAAAGAAAAGCGATGAGAAAACTTAAAATGAGTTTGTATAATTTTGTATAGATGGCTTAAGACAAAATAAACAATATTATGAAGAAAAGAGTCAAATGCATGCAAATATCGAATATTTTTAGCAAAAGATGTGTCTTATTTTAAATGGAAGATGATTTCTCCTTGATAAAACGCTATCTTGATGGAGAGAATAATTGCTTTGAGGAATTGGTTAAGAGGCATTGGAAGAGGGCTTGGATGGTTTCCTATAGAATAATTGGTGATTATGAGGAGGCAAAGGATATATCGCAGGAGGCATTTATAAAGGTTCTTCGCTCTATTTCTAACTTTAGGTTTGAATCATCATTTTCAACATGGCTTTATAGGATTGTTGTAAATCTATCAAAGAATTATTTAGAAAGGACAAAGAAAAAATTTCCCCTATGGGATAAAGAGGAATTGGAAATACCTGTCCCTTGTGATTTGGAGGAAAAATTTCAGGTTGACGAAATAAAAGATGCAATAAATACTCTAAAGGAGCCATATAGAATGTGTATTGTTTTAAAGGATATAGAGGGATTTTCTTATAAGGAAATAGCAAAAATCCTTGATTGCCCAATTGGCACTGTAATGTCTCGGCTCAATATGGGAAGAAAGATTTTAAAGGAAAAATTAAAAAATGGAAGATAGGGATTTTTTAGAATATTGGATAAGGCTTTCTGAAAAAATTGAAAAATCTAAAAAGCCATCAGTAAAGGATGAGTTTTTCACCCTCTTCTGGAAAGAGCCTTTTTTTGAATTATCAATTGCCTCATTTATATTTGGGATTGTAAGCATTAGGGTTTTTTCAATGCTTAAGCTATACGATATTTTCGAATATTTGCCAAAAATAATGGGTCTAATGTTATAAAATCAAAATGCAAAAATCAAAATTAAGGTAAAAATTATTAAAATGGTAAGAGAAATTAAAAATGTAATTTTTAAGCCAGATGAGGCATTTGAGGGAATAAGTGAAAAGGGGGCTATACTTACCTCATTTATTATCTATCTTCTAACAGAGACGCTATGGATAATCCTTCCCTTTCCATTAGAGGAGACAGAAATTATTACCCAAGTCCCATTTCTTGTGACTATTCCAATTGGATTCTTCCTTTATTCATTTATTATTCATTTTATAAGCAGAAGATATAGCCTTGAGGGAAGATTAAGGGGTCTTTTGTCTGTTTGGGGATATACTTGTGTGCCTTGTTTTCTTTCCCTCATTATATTTCCCCTTATTTATATTGGATGTAGGGGAAAGCCTATATTCTATATCTTTGCAGCTATTTTTTGTATTGCTACGCTTATTTGGGCAATAGCCCTACTAATTATTGCAATCAGGGTTATCTATAAATTTACCCTGAAGAGGGTTTTTATTGTCTTGTTCATCTTCTTCTGTCCAGCAAGCATTTTTGAAAGCATCTTTGTCTCCTGTAATGAGACATTTTTCTTTCAAAGCTATGATAATTTCTCAAAGATTGAGGGAATGGGAACACTTGGTAAATATTATTATTGTAGCATTACAAAGGATAAAATAACATATAAATTTAGAAAGCCTGAAATAGGTGAAACTGTTATATTTGTAAAAGAAGAAGATATAAACAAAAAGCCATTCTCTATTTGTCTGGCATTTGTTGATGAAGGCTTACCCGTTCATTCCTGGGTTATCGGTGAATGCAAAGAATATATTGGAAAGATAAAAGAGGAGACAAAGAATGGCTTTCTTGTTACACCCCTTGATTTATCTTGCAAAAAGCCCTTTGGTTTAATTAAAATAAAGCAGATAAAGGGAAGGGTTTGTAATATTATTGAGAAGGAGGAATAAAAGTATGGAAGAAATAAAGATTGATTTAGCAAAGGAATATAGAGCATATTATACCGCAAAAACAACCCCTGAAATTGTGGAGATTGAAGAGGGAAAATTCCTTATAATAGAAGGAAAGGGCTCTCCTGATGGCGATGAGTTTCAAGATAAAATCAGTGCTTTATACTCCCTTTCTTATGGTGTAAAAATGCTTTTGAAAAAAGGGAGAAGGGATTTTACTGTTGCAAAGCTTGAGGGATTATGGTGGGTAGATTCTGATAAACTGTACACAAAGGTTCCTCGTGAAGAATGGAGGTGGAAACTCCTCCTTCGTCAGCCTGAATTCATAAGTTCTGAAATCGTTGAAAAAGCTAAAAAAGAGGTTATAAAGAAGAAAAAAATAGAATTAGTAAATGAAATTAAATTTGAGAGGATGAAAGAAGGCAAATGTGTGCAAATCTTGCATATTGGTCCTTATTCCACTGAGCCTGAATCACTGGCAAAGATGTATAAACTTATGGAAGAAAAGAATCTTGTTTATAATGGATTTCATCACGAAATTTATCTTTCTGACCCAAGAAAAGTGTCAAATGAGAAATTCCCATTTTCCGCTACCTTGCAATAGGAATTGAATTTCCAAAAAAAAAATCTAAAGTTTAACCCTCTTAAAAACCGATATATATAATAGATAGAATGATAGAAGATATTTCAGAAGACAAAAT
>JBFMDZ010000003.1:20586-46639 GCA_040753555.1 bacterium | reverse complement strand
GGTGTAGGGTGAGGGCTTACAGCATATTTCAGGATTATTTTGCCGAAGACCCAGCGTGTTATTTAGAAGATTGAATATCCCAGTTATTCCAGATTTTAGCTTTTTCTTGGGGTGAGTGAGGGGATTTGAACTACAAGATTTTCTAAGGCTTGAAAGTCGCACCTGCTCCTTTCAACCCTAACAAAATCTATTAGTTCGGCCCTTCGCTAAAGCTTCGGGCTTCAAATCCCCTCTTTTTATTCCAGATTTTAGCTTTTTCTTGGGGTGAGTGAGGGGATTTGAACCCCCGACAACTGGATCCACAGTCCAGTGCTCTAACCAAGCTGAGCTACACTCACCATATATCAATTATAAATTAAAATTATAAAATTTGCAATAAATCCTTGCAAAATATAGCCTTTAAAGGGCAAAATATTAGAATGAAAGCTTATAGAATAATCCCCTGCCTTGATGTTGATAAGGGAAGGGTTGTTAAGGGAATAAGCTTTGTTAATTTAGTAGATGCAGGAGACCCTGTAGAACAGGCAGAGATATATGACAAAGAGGGTGCAGATGAGCTTGTATTTTTGGATATTACAGCATCTTATGAAAATAGGAAAATCATTATTGATATAGTTCGTGCCTGCTCTGAATGTATATTTATCCCTTTCACGGTTGGTGGCGGAATTGTAAGTCTCTTACAGATAGAAGAAATCCTTAAAAATGGTGCGGATAGGGTTTCAATAAATACAGCCGCTATAAAAAAACCATCCTTTATTGATGAAGCATCATTAAAATTTGGCTCTCAATGTATTGTTGTTGCCATTGATGCAAAGAGAAAGGAAGATTCTTGGGAGGTATATATCAATGGCGGAAGAAATCCGGCAGGGATTTCAGCAATAGAATGGGCAAAGGAGGTAGAAGGAAGGGGAGCGGGCGAAATACTCCTAACAAGTATGGACTGCGATGGAAAGAAGACCGGATATGACCTTTTATTGATTGAAAGAATTACAGGGGCTGTAAATATTCCTGTTATTGCATCAGGTGGAGCAGGATGTCCAGAGCATCTTTACCAAGCAATCTCAAAGGGAGCAGATGCTGTTTTGGCTGCTTCAATCTTTCATTATGGCGAATATAAAATAAGGGATGTTAAGGAATACCTTAAAAATAAAGGGATTTGTGTAAGAATATGAAGGTTGTAATCACTTTATTGTTTCTATCACTTAGATCTTAAGGAATAAACACAGCCACAATACCTCTGGCGATAAAGACCTATCTCTTTACTTAAAACAACCCCTCTTTGAAACCCTGCATTTTTCTTAAAATCAGCTAAATAAAATTGGATGCCTATCTCTTCAGCAATATTTAGTCCATATAAATTTATTGTCTTTGAATCCTTGTTTAAGCCCGTTGTAAGCGTTGTTCCAAATATATCAAACCCGCTATCCTTTGCCTTTTTTGCTGTTTCTTTAAGCCTCATTTTAATACAAATCTTGCACCTTTCTCCTCCTTCCTTTGTCTCCTCGTATCCCTTAATTTCCTTATGCCATTTTTCTGGCTCGTATATTGGAGAAATTAGTGAGATGGTGTTTTTTAAGACAACAGATTCTACATTCTTAAGCCTTAAATTATATTCCTCTTGTGGATAAATATTCGGGTTATAGAAAAATCCGGTTATTTCAAAATTTTCTTGCAAAAGCCTCTCAATTGCAACCGTAGAGCAAGGTCCACAACAGATATGAAGCAAAATCTTCAATCTTTTATGAATTTTTCTACAGAATCCCTTAGCTTTATTGCCTTTTCTTGGGCAGATTTATGTGGCGTATAGAAGCTTCTTGCTGAATATATTCTATGGATGATTTCATCATAGGCTTCCTTTGATGTTTTATAATCTTTTTCTTCTTCCTGCTTTTTCCCAATCTCAAATAGCCTATTTATAGCCTTATTTACCCAGGGAGAATATGGTGTATAGAAGCTTATGACAGTTCCATAATAAAGGATTGCCATAGGAACATCTCCCTTTTTGTAAAGGGCTTCTCCCTCCTTAAACTCCCTCCACGCCCTGTGCATTGTCTCAGCCGCAAACATTACAAGGATAACAAAGATTACGGCTATAATGCTTCCTGTCCATCTTAAAATTTGTTTATTCATTTCTTACCTCCTCTAAATAAAATAAGGCTGGAATAGCCATAATAATGCTTGTAATAATAATGGAAAAAATAACGGAGAATAAAGCCTTTCTCATTGTTATATTGTGTGCCTTTGAAAGGCCAATAATTGTAATAACACACCCCCAGATGCTTGATATAATTCCACCGATAATTGGAACAATAGAGAACATAAGGACAGATTCAGAATAGGCAACAACCTTAAATGTTGATGTAAATCCAGCTCTATTGGAGGATAAAAGCAAAAGCCCAAGATGGAGAAGCCCTGTTTCCAGAATAAAGAAAAAGATGAGGGAAACAAGGGGAATAAGGACAATGTAGCTTAATTCTATTTTTCTGCTAATCCAGAAGAGATTAAGAAAATAAACAATACCTACAATAATTACAACATAAACACTAGCGTTTTTAATGCTACCCGGCTTTATTTTAGAGAAGAACTCGCCTGGTTTAAATATGGCATTTTTTATTGTCATATAAAGGGCTTTAAAAAAGCCAATTTCTTCCCTCTCCTCCCAGGGAATATTTTTTATCTCCTCTTTGGGTTCATCCTCTAAAATTTCTTCCAAACTCTCCATAACTTATGCTATAATTATAAATTATGTTTAGGAAAATGTGCAAGTCAAAGATAAAAGGTCTTAAGATAACAGCCCTTAAAAAGGCTTGTGGAAGCATTGGTATAGATGGAGAAATATTAAAAAAGGCTGATATACTTCCTCAAGAGATGGTTTATGTTCTTAATGAACAAACAGGAGCAAGATTTGAGACTTATGCAATTTATGAAAAAGAGCCTTTATCCTGTGTCCTTTATGGACCAGCTTCACGGCTTGGTGAGATAGGCGATTCCCTTGTAATTCTTTCTTTCTGCTTTCTTTTAGATGAAGAAGCAAAAAAATTTAAGATAAAGATAATTGAGATTTAGTGGAAAAGAGGCTTGTTTTATTCATTATCCTTTCATTTTTAATCCTTTATATCCATTCTTTGTTCTTTACGAAAAAAAAGATTGAACAAGTAAAATCCCCTCCTGTTAAAGAGGAGGTTGTAATAGAGCAAAAGAGCAAAAGGATAAAAGAGAAGAAAGGGGCTGATTTTAAGAATTCATTATTTTCAGCAATCCTTTCCCAAAAGGGAACAATCAAATCCCTGAATCTTTTAAAATTTAATGATAGAAAGGGATTTCCATATACAATAATAAAGGATAATGATACATTCTCTATTTTTGTTGATAATAATGAGATATTTCCAAAAGAATTTTTAAAGAATAGCTTTGTTTATGACCTACAATCATTTAAAATAATAAAAAGATATGAATTTTCTTCTAATACCTATCCATTTACGATAAATCTTTCGTTTATAAATAAGGAAAATAAGGCAATAACAATTCCAGAGACATTCATTTCATTAAAAAGCTTCCTTGGGAATGACCCTGAGCTTCATGAAAACCCATTTCTTTATCGTTCATCTTCGGGAATAAAAAAGACAAAAAATGCTACTTTAAATGAGCCGATTGATTGGGTAGCTACGCAAGATAAATATTTTCTTTTTGTTGTAAAGCCACAAATGAGGTTTTCCTCTATTTCTCTTTCAAGGGAGGATGTAAAGGCTTTCTTTCCAAAGTATTCCCTTAAAGCAAATGAGGTAATTGAGAATAAGATGATGGTATATGCTGGACCCAGGGATTATAAAATATTAAAGGGGGTTGGATTAGAGAGCCTTTCTGGATTATGGTTTCTTCCGAAAATCATCCTTTTTGCCCTAGTCTTTCTCTATAAGATTATTGGAAACTATGGATTGGCAATTATTCTTTTAACCATAATTATCAAAATAATCTTGCATCCTTTAACAAGGAAAAATTTTAAGATGATGAAGAAAATGCAGGCAATTAAGCCACACATAGACAAATTAAGGGAAAAGCATAAGGATGACCATGAGACAATACAAAAAGAAATGATGAAATTATATAAGGAGCATAATGTTAATCCATTTGGTGGATGCCTTCCCCTTATCCTTCAAATGCCTGTATTCTTTGCCCTTTATGGTGCTTTAGATAAAGGGATTGAGCTTCGCTGTGCGCCATTTATCTTATGGATAAAAGACCTATCATTAAAGGATCCCTATTTTGTCCTTCCTATACTTATGGGCATTACAATGTTTATACAACAAAAGATGACTCCAGCCCAAGACCCAAATACAGAAAAAATGATGCTTATTATGCCTATTGTTATGACATTTTTATTCCTAAATTTTCCATCAGGCCTTGTTTTATATTGGCTTGTCCAGAATATTTTAACCATTATTGAGCATTGGCTTATAGAAAAGGGAATAGAAAAATGAGATGGTTAAGTATATTTTTGTAACAGGCGGTGTTGTTTCTTCTTTGGGGAAGGGAATAGCTGCCTCTTCCATTGGAACCCTTTTAGAATCACTTGGATTAAAAATAACCCTCCAAAAGCTTGACCCATATATCAATGTAGACCCAGGAACTATGAATCCATACCAGCATGGCGAGGTCTATGTAACAGCTGATGGTGCGGAAACAGACCTAGACCTTGGACATTACGAAAGATTCACCCATTCAAAGATAACAAAGAGAAACAATATAACAACAGGAAGGATATATTATGAGGTTATAAGGAAGGAGAGAAAAGGAGAATATCTTGGAAATACGGTTCAGGTCATTCCCCATATAACGGATGAAATAAAGAGAAGGATAAAAATGGTTTCTAAAAATGTAAATGTTGCAATTATTGAATTGGGAGGAACCGTTGGTGATATAGAGGGTCTTCCATACCTTGAGGCAATAAGGCAATTTGGAAGGGAGGTAGGAAGGGAAAATGTTTTATATATCCACCTTACCCTTGTTCCATATATCTCATCCTGCGATGAGGCAAAGACAAAGCCAACCCAGCACTCTGTAATGAAATTAAGGGAAATAGGCATTCAGCCAGATATTTTGCTCTGCAGGACACAAAAGCCATTATCTTCCCATCTAAAGGAAAAGATTGCATTGTTTTGTAATGTCTGCAAGGAAAACATAATAGATGCATATGATGTAGAAAGTATTTATGAGGTTCCTATTAGCTTTAAAAAACAGGGTTTGGATAAGACAACAATAAAATCCCTTTCTCTTTCTTTTCAAAAGGACAATTTTAAAGAATGGGAAAAAATGGTAGAGAAAATAAAAAATGCAAAGAAGAAAACAAAAATTGCCATAGTTGGAAAGTATATAGAGGTAAAGGATGCCTATAAATCTATTGTTGAGGCATTGTATCACGGTGGAATAGCAAACAATTGTAAGGTAGAGATAAAATGGATTAATTCAGAGAGCAAAAACCTTTTGAATGAGCTTTCGGATGTTTTTGGAATTCTTATCCCTGGTGGATTTGGATATAGGGGAATAGAAGGAAAAATAGAGGTAGCTAAATTTGCAAGAATAAACAAAATCCCATTTCTTGGGATATGCCTTGGGCTTCAATGTGCAATAATTGAAATTGCAAGAAATTTAGTATGCCTTAATGATGCAAATTCAAGTGAATTTGACCCGAACACAAAACATCCGGTTATTTCTCTTATGAAGGAGCAGAAAGGATTAAAGAAAAAGGGAGGGACAATGAGGCTTGGTGTATATCCTTGTAAAATAGAGAAAAATAGCCTTGCATACCAGGCATACCAAAAGGAGTTTATAAATGAAAGGCATAGGCATAGGTATGAGTTTAACAACAAATATAGAAAAATATTAGAAGAAGCAGGTATTAGAATATCAGGGATATATCCAAATAAAAATCTTGTTGAAATTATTGAATTAAAAGACCATCCCTGGTTTGTGTCTGTCCAGTTCCACCCAGAATTCCAATCAAAGCCAACATCGCCACATCCATTGTTTTCAAAGTTTATAGAGGCGAGTATGAAAAGGTGACGGTAATGACCGAGATAAATATATTGATTTTTGGTATGTGTTTAGCTTTAATGGAACAAATGAAATTCGAAATTCGAAATCTTAAAACAAATTCAAATGACTAAAATTGAAAATTCAAAACAATAGTACGTGTTTAGCTTCGCTAAACAATTTAAAATTTACAATTAAACAAAGCGATTTCTGGCTCTTTAATGAGGAAGCTCAACACATATTAGAAGGCTCATAGCTCGCACTTGCTCGCTCTTCGCCTAACAAAATCTATTAGTTCGGCCCTTCGCTTCACTTCGGGCTTCAAGTCCTTATTTAGTGCTTATTTCTAGCTTTGTGCGCCTGATAGGACTTGAACCTACGACAGACACGGTTTAGGAAACCGCCGCTCTTCCATACTGAGCTACAGGCGCTCCTTCTTTTTCTAAAAGTAATCGTTTTTCTTCCTTGCCTTTAATATATCCTCCTACCCTTCCATCCTTTCTTATTATTCTATGACAAGGGATGGTAATTGGGCAAGGATTTTTTGAAAGGGCATTTCCAACAGCCCTTGCTGACTTTGGATTTCCTATTTTTTCTGCAACCCATTGGTATGTCCTTGTCTCTCCTTCTGGAATAGATAAAACAATATTATAGACCATTTTCTGAAAAGGGGTAAGCTTTTTATCAATATAAGGTCTAATGGGATTCATTTTTATCTTTGCTGTTTTGACTTCTTTCTATTATAAATTTCTAATTCTAAATTTTCAAATCCTAATTTCTTTAATCTTGAAAAGGCACATCTTGACAATGTAAGGTAAATTAAGGTAATATTTTCTAATGGAAGCATTTTGGCATTCTACATCGCATATAATGGCGTCTGCTGTGTGTAAGGTATTTAAGGATGTAAAGCTTGGAATTGGTCCTTCCATATCTGATGGATTTTACTATGATTTTGATTGCCATATCATAGAGGATGACCTTCCAAAAATAGAGAATGAAATGAGAAAAATAATAAAGGAAAACCTTTCATTTGAAAAAATTACAATGACAAAGGATGAAGCAAGAAAATACCTCTTAAAGGAGGGTCAGAAATATAAACTAGAAATTTTAGATGAAATCAAAGACGATAAGGTTTCATTCTTCCAAAATGGTGATTTTATAGACCTTTGCAAGGGTCCCCATATTGAAAGAACAGGCAAAATAAAAGCATTTAAGCTATTAAGGTTAGCAGGTGCATATTGGAGGGGAAGCGAGAAAAACCCAATGCTTACAAGGATATATGGCATCTCATTTGAAAGTGAAAAAGAGCTTAGTGATTATCTTTTAAAGATTGAAGAGGCAAAAAAGAGAGACCATAGGGTATTGGGGGAGCAATTAGGTTTATTTAACATCTATGATGATGTTGGAGCAGGCCTTATATTCTATCATCCAAAGGGAAATATTTTAAGGGATGAAATTATTTATTTTCTAAAAAAAGAGCATAGAAAAAGGGAATATTTTGAGCTACTAACACCACACATTGGAAAAAAGTCCCTCTGGAAAACCTCTGGCCATTGCGATTATTACCAGGAGAATATGTATTTTATAAAAAAAGAAGATGAGGATTATGTCCTAAAGCCTATGAATTGCCCCTGCCATATTATGATATACAAAAGCACAATAAGGAGCTATTCTGAGCTTCCATTAAGGTTTTTTGAACTTGGCACTGTCTATAGATATGAAAGGTCCGGTGTCCTCCATGGCCTTTTAAGGGTTCGTGGATTTACCCAAGATGATGCCCATATATTTTGTAGATATGACCAGCTTAAGAATGAGATAAAAGGTGTTTGTAAATTTGCCTTTGATATGCTCTCCTGTTTTGGCTTTAAGGAATATGATATAAAGCTTTCAACAAAGCCAGAAAAATATGTTGGTTCTGATGAGATATGGGATTTAGCAACCAATGCTTTAAGGGATGTTTTAATAGAGGAATGCCTTAATTTTTCAATTGATGAGGGAGAGGGTGTTTTTTATGGCCCAAAGATTGATATAAAGCTTAAAGATGCACTTGGAAGGCATTGGCAGGGTCCTACAATTCAGGTTGATTTTAACCTGCCAGAGAGGTTTGACATTTCTTACATTGGAGAGGATGGAAAGAGGCATCAGCCTGTTATGATACATAGGGTTGTTCTTGGCTCTCTTGAGAGGTTTATTGGTGCTTTGATTGAGCATTATGCAGGAAAGCTTCCCCTATGGCTTTCTCCAATACAGGTTATAATATTGCCCATAACAGACAATCAGCTTGAATTTGCAAAAAAGGTAGAAAGATGGCTTTTGGATAAAGATATAAGGGTAGAAATAGACAAACGCTCTGAAAGGCTACAAAGAAAGATAAAGGATGCTCACAATATGAAGATTCCATACCTTGCAATTGTTGGAAAGAAAGAGGAAGAAGAAGAAAAAATAAGCATTCGTCATAGAACAAAGGGTGATATGGGACAATTTGGAAAGGACGATTTTATAGCCATTATTAAAAAAGAGATTGAAGGGAAAGAATAATTAAATAACCCAAAATGCTTTTTTATTCTATACTCTTCTTTGTTCTTTCTGTTATCAATTTTTCTCTGGCATTTTTTGTCCTCTATAAGAACCCAAAGGCTAAAATAAATAGGATCTTTTGTGTCTTTGGAATATCTGTGGCTCTTTGGGGATTTGGAGGCTTTGCTATAGGCATTGCTCCCGATAGAACCTATGCAATAAGGTCATTATTTATTTTAAACCTTGGTCAGGTATTTATATATTCAACATTCTACCATTTTGTTCTTGTTTTAACCCTGAATAAAAAAAGGATTAACAAGATCCTTTTATATCTTGCTTATATCTCAAGCCTTACCTTCTTGATCATAGATAGGTTCTTTGGGCTTGTCAATAAAGATGTTGTTAAGGTTTTTGGTTTTTATTATCCTATTGGTGGAATAGGAAGTTGGTTTTTTGCCCCTTTTCTTCTCTTTTTTATGTCTTATAGTATACGGCTTTTATATCAAAAACATAAGACCAGCAAATCCTTTTTGGAAAAAAACAGGATAAGATACATATTTTTTGGAGCAAGTCTGGCTATAATAGGTGCCATACCAAATATACTTCTTGTTTATGGAATAAAGGTCTATCCCACAGGAAACATCTCTGCCGTTATCTTCAATTTTACCATTGCCTATGCTATTTTTAAATATCGCCTTATGGATATAAAGATAATAATAAGAAAGGGTCTAATCTACTCTCTCTTAACAATATTAATAACATCAATCTGGCTTATAAATATATTCCTTCTTCAAAAGTTATTCAAATACATAACAGGATTAGAAACAGCTATCTCAAGCATTCTTACCCTTGCAATTATTACCTTTTTCTTTCAAGCCTTGAGGGACTGGATTCAATATTTTGTTGATAGGCTTTTCTTTAAAAAAAGCTACTTAAAAGAAGATTTGTATAACATAATAAGCAAAGAGATAGCAAGCTCTATTGATAAAGATGTATTTCTTTCTTCTATTCTAAAGATAATCTATCAGACATTTCAGCCATTCTTATTAAAGGCTATCCTCCTTGACAAAGAAGAAAAAATCTTCAAAGAAGAATTTTCTCTTGGTGAGGACATTTCTATCCCACAATTCAAATTTGATGAGCCAATTATCTTATGGCTTAAAGAAAATAAAAGGGAGCTTTTAAAGGAAGATGTAGAAAGGGGTAATTATCCTTTAAAAAATGGGCTTTTGGAAAATTTTAAAATGATGTCAGCAGAAATGGTTGTGCCTTTAATCTTTGAAAATGAAATCCTTGGGTTTTTGATATTTGGAGAAAGATATGGCAATAATGTTTATGATTATAGTGATATAAGTTTTTTGATTGGAATAAGCCATGAGATTGCTATTGCAATAAATAATGCTAATGTTTATACCAACCTAAAGAAAAGAACAAATGAGCTTGAGATTGCCAATAGGGCAAAAAGCGATTTTCTCTCCCTTGTTTCCCACGAACTTAAAACCCCTCTTACAGATATTATAGCAAATCTTTATCTTTTTAAGACAAAAAGGATGGGCGATATAAACCAAAGGCAGATGGATGGTATTCTTACTATGGAGGAAAGGACAAATAACCTTAAAAACCTCATAAACGACATTGTTGACCTCTCTTTGCTTGAGAAAGGAAGGAAACTTGCTTTTGAAATAAAGGATGTAGACATTTCATCCCTTGTAAATGGTATAATAAAGGATATGATTCCACAAGCAGAGAAAAAAGGGATAGAGATAATAACATCAATCCCAGATTCCCTTATAATCCAATATGATGAGGGGAGAATAAAAAAGGTCTTTGCAAATCTTATAGAGAATGCTATAAAATTTAATAGGGAAAATGGAAAAATAGATATAGCCATTAAGGAATATGATAACTTTATAGAAGGCTCTATTGAAGATACCGGTATTGGAATTCCTGATGATAAAAAGGATAAAATATTTGAACGATTCTATCAGATAGACACCTCTGATAGAAGAACATATGAAGGAACAGGGCTTGGTTTATCAATAGCCAAAGAGATTATAGAAGGGCTTGGTGGTAAGATTTGGGTAGAAGGAGAGGTCGGTAAGGGAAGCAAGTTTATATTTACTATTTTAAAGAAAAGATGAATGGTGCAATACTAATAGTTGATGATGATGAAATTATTGTTGAGATTCTAAAGGAGCTGTTTGAGGCTGAGGGCTATAATGTAAAGAAGGCATTTAATGGAGAAGAGGGGGTTAAGGAAATATATGATGATGGAATAGATCTGGTTTTGCTTGATATTAGGATGCCCAAGATGAATGGATATGATGTTTGTAAAATCATTAGAGAACATAAAGAAACATACAATCTGCCCGTTATTGTTCTGACAGCTCATAACACATTAGAAGCAAGAGAAAGGTTTAAAGGAATGAATATAGAGGATATTATATCAAAACCATTTAATCCTGAATATTTAATTCAAAGGGTAAAGAAGGCATTGGGTAACTATAAGTAAGAAGTGAGAAGTGAGACAAACAGACAACAGACAATCAAAGAGTTCAGACAACAGATGATTCAGACACTTATCTATCCTCTGTCCGTCTGTCCTCTATCTTCTGATTTATGAAGGTTGCTACATCCTCCCAAATGAGAGAAATAGATAAAAAGGCAAACAAATTATATAGCATTTCTCCCCTTATTCTAATGGAAAATGCCGGGATAGCAAGTGCAAGGCTTGTTATTTCAACCCTGGAAGAAATTGGAGGAAATAGCGTCGTTATCTTCTGTGGTTCAGGGAATAATGGTGGAGATGGCTTGGTTACCGCAAGGCATCTTTTTATTAAAGGATTTGATGTTAAGGTTTTTATTATTACAGGGAAGAATCAAAGCAAGGAGAAAAAAACAAACCTTGAGATTGTAGAAAAGCTTGGCATCCTTCAAATTCAGGAGTTTGAAAATGCAGATTTATTTGTTGATGCCTTACTTGGTGTGGGCTTATCAAAAGAACCAAGTGGAAAAATAAAAGATTGCATTGATTTTATGAATTCTTCTGATACGCCCATTATTTCCCTTGATATTCCATCTGGCATTTCATCAGATTCTGGATTTGCTCTTGGCAATGCAATTAAGGCAACAAAGACAATAACCTTTGGTCTTCTAAAGATAGGGCTTCTTTTATACCCCGGAATAGAATATGCTGGAGAATTATACCTTTCAAAGATTTCTTTGCCTGATGAATTAAGCTCGGGATTAGGGATAAATCTTTTAACAGGAATTGAAATGTCAAGCCTTCTTCCAAAGAGACCACTTAATTCACATAAAGGGGATTTTGGAAAAATTTTAGTTTTGGCAGGCTCTGTTGGGATGACAGGCGCTGCAACCCTATGCTGTCAAGGTGCAATGGAAATGGGAGCTGGTTTGGTCTATCTTGGAATTCCAGAAAGCCTGCAGGGTATAATGGAGGTAAAACTTACAGAGGTAATAACAAGACCCCTTCCAGAAACAAAGAAAAGAACATTGTCTCCATCAGCATATAATGGAATTATAGACCTGGCAAAGAAATGCGATGCCGCTGTAATTGGCCCAGGTATATCAAGACACCCAGAGACAAAAAAGCTTATTCAAACCCTTATTTCAAGGCTTGAAATTCCCATAATCCTTGATGCAGATGGAATTTTAGCAATTTCTCCTTCTGACATTTCTTCCAAAAATATCTTAATTACACCACATCCAAAGGAATTGGCAGATTTTCTTAGAATTTCTGTAGATGAAATTCAAAGGAATAGGGTTGGAATTGTCCAAAGGGTAATGGATGAATATAAAATTTCTATCCTCCTTAAGGGTTACAAGACACTAATAGGCTATAATGGACAAGTTTATATAAACCCAACAGGGAATCCAGGAATGGCAACAGGCGGTTCTGGTGATGTTTTATCTGGAATGATAGGCTCCCTTGTTGGTCAGGGTTTAAATCTAGGTGATGCAGCAAGGCTTTCTGCATTCCTTCACGGCTTATCAGGCGATATAGCAAAAGAGGAAAGGGGAGAATATTCTTTAATAGCATCCGACCTTATAGATTTTCTTCCCCTTGCTATAAATGAATGTAGCGAAATGTATAATTTAGAAGAGATATGAAAACATTAGCTTGTAAGATATTGTCTAATAAGACAGGAAGGCCTGTAAGCCCTTCTGAATTTATAGAGATAGAGCCAGATATTGCTTTGGCTAATGATGTTACAGCACCCCTTGCCATTAAGGAATTTAAGGCTACAAATAGACTTCTGGCATTTCCAGACAGGCTTGTTTTGGTTTCTGACCATTTTGTTCCAGCAAGGGATATAAGGTCTGCAAATCAGGCAAAAATTTTAAGGGATTTTGCAAAGGAATACAATATCAAGCATTATTTTAAGGAGGGTTCTGGGATTGAACATTGCCTATTACCAGATGAAGGTATTGTCCTTCCCGGAGATGTTGTAATTGGTGCAGATTCCCATACCTGCACATATGGTGCAATTGGTGCATTCTCAACAGGTGTTGGTTCAAC
This sequence comes from bacterium, assembly GCA_040753555.1. Classification (NCBI taxonomy): domain Bacteria; species bacterium. Next base: position 33,552 of record JBFMDZ010000003.1, on the reverse strand, counting down.
AGATATTGCATATTTTATGTCAACGGGAAGAATATGGTTTAAGGTTCCTGAAAGCATAAGGATTGTATTTAATGGAGGGCTTAATAAATGGGTATCTGGAAAAGACCTTATTTTATATACAATTGGAAAGACAGGCGTTGATGGAGCAAATTACATATCTATAGAGTTTTCTGGAGATGCAATAAAAAGCCTCTCTATGGCAGATAGATTCACAATATGCAATATGGCAATTGAGGCAGGAGCAAAGGCTGGAATTATTGAAGCAGATGAGAAAACAATAGAATATATAAAAAACAGAGCACCAGAGCACCAGGGCACCAGAGCACCAGACTATAAAATACATAAAGCTGATTCTGATGCAGAATACAAAGAAAGATACGAATTTGATTGCAGTAATATAGATTGCCAGGTTGCCCTACCCCACCTTCCATCAAATACAAAGCCAGTAAAAGAGATAGGAAATATTAAAATAGACCAGGCATTTATTGGCTCTTGCACAAATGGAAGGCTTGATGATTTAAGGATTTCTGCAAGTATCCTAAAGACTAATAAGGTTCATCCTGATGTTAGATGTATTGTTATTCCAGGAACACAAGAGATTTACAAGAATGCTATAAAAGAGGATTTGATTGATGTATTTATTTCCTCTGGTGCTATTGTCTCTTGCCCTACCTGTGGCCCCTGCCTTGGTGGACATATGGGTGTATTGGCAGATTTTGAAAGGTGTATATCAACAACGAATAGGAATTTTATAGGAAGGATGGGAAGCCAAAAATCAGAGGTATATTTAGCAAACGCCGCTGTTGTTGCTGCTTCAGCCATTATGGGAAGAATAACACATCCGGAGGAGGTAAAAAATGATTGAAGGGATTGTTTATAAATTTGGTGATAATATAAATACGGATGAGATAATTCCAGCTACATACCTTGATACAACAGATGCAAGGGAGCTTGGCTGCCACTGTATGGAGGGAATTGAAGGAGGAACTAGGATAAAAGAGGACGGAATTATTGTTTCTGGCTTTAATTTTGGATGTGGCTCATCCAGAGAGCATGCACCAATATCTATAAAGGCAAAGGGAATAAAGGCTGTAATAGCAAAATCCTTTGCAAGAATCTTCTTTAGAAATAGCATAAATATTGGGCTTTTTGTGTTTGAATGTAAAGATTGTGATGATATAGATGAAGGGAATAAATTAAGAATTGAGGAAGATAAAGGAATAATAGAGAATCAAACAAAGAATAAAATCTATAAAATAACACCCCTTCCAGAATTTATCCAAAAAATCATTGCATCTGGAGGTTTGATGAAATCCCTATGATTCTTGCCATAAAAAGATACGGAAATCCAATATTAAGAAAAGAGGCATCTGATATCAAAAAAATAGATGAGAAGATAAGAAAGATTGCGCAGGATATGATAGAAACAACAGATGCCTCAAATGCCCTCGGTCTTTCTGGAAATCAGATTGGCATTTTAAAGAGGATAATTGTTGTAAAGATAAAAAATAAATCTCTTGTCATCATAAATCCAAAGATTATAAAAGAAGAGGGAATTGAGGAGGCGTCTGAGGGATGCCTATCCTTTCCTTCCTTATTTGGAAATATCCAAAGGGCTTCTAGTATTACATTTAGGGGGCTTAATATAAATGGCGATGAGATTATCGGAGAGATAAACGGATTATCTGCAAGGGCAATTCAGCACGAAATAGACCACCTTAACGGCATTTTGTTTATTGATAGGATGGATGAGAGCGAAAGAAAAAAGTTATTGGCTTTATGGAGGAAGATAAAGAATTAAAAATCATAAGACATTCTTTGGAAGACAGACAAGCCTGAACTGCCTGAATTGTCTAAACTGTCTGAAATATTCCTTGACCAACTATATTTTTGAAAATATAATTTTTTAGACTATGAAAGTAGAAAAATGGGTTGATGAATGTGCAGAGCTAACAAAGCCTGACAATATTTACTGGTGTGATGGAAGTGAGGAAGAAGCCTATTCCCTTATCAAAATTGGGATAGAGAAGGAAAAAATAAATGGCAATCCTGTTTTTTACGAGCTAAATCAGAAAAAATGGCCAAATGCCTATCTCCATAGAAGCCATCCAGAGGATGTAGCGCGTACCGAGCACCTTACCTATGTCTGCCATCAGGAGAAAGAAACATCTGGCCCAAATAACAATTGGATGGACCCAAAAGAAGCAAAAAATATGCTTAATCCCCTTTTTAAAGGTTGTATGAAGGGACGGACAATGTATGTCCTTCCTTATATGATGGGAAATCCAGAATCTCCATATTCAAAAGCCTGTGTCCAGCTTACAGATTCATCCTATGTGGCTATAAGCAAGAGGATAATGACAAGAAAAGGAAAGGCTGCATTGGAAAAAATAGGAAGCTCATCCAATTTTGTAAAAGGGCTTCATTCCACAGGAGACTTCTCACCCGAAAGAAGGTTTATTATGCACTTTCCCGATGAAAGCCTGGTTTGGTCTATTGGCTCTGGATATGGTGGAAATGCCTTGCTTGGCAAAAAATGCTTTTCTTTAAGGATTGCATCATACCTTGGGTTAAAAGAAAATTGGCTAGCAGAGCATATGGTGATTATGGGCATTGAAGACGAATCTAGCACAACCTACATTACAGCCGCCCTTCCCTCTGCCTGCGGAAAAACAAACCTTGCTATGCTTAATCCTTCTCTTCCTGGATATAAAATATCAACAATAGGCGATGACATTGCCTGGCTAAATATTGGAAGCGATAAAAGGCTCTATGCTATAAATCCAGAAATGGGGTTTTTTGGTGTAGCACCTGGCACATCAGAAAAGACAAATCCAAATATGATACAAACCTTAAAAAAGGGAACATTCTATCCAACCCTTTTTACAAACACAGCCCTTAATCCGAAAACAAATGAACCATGGTGGGATGGATTAGAGAATATTCCAGAAAACTTAATTGATTGGAAGGGAAATCCCTCTTCTTCAAAAGAATCAGCACACCCGAACTCAAGGTTCACGGTTTCCATAACACAATGCCCAACATTGTCACCTGAATTCAATAATCCAAAGGGTGTTCCCATATCTGCTATAATCTTTGGCACAAGAAGGTCTTCTGTTGCTCCCTTGATATATGAGGCATTTAATTGGCAGAATGGGATATTTCAAGGGTGCGGAATGGCATCAGAAACAACAACGGCTGCAACACAAAAGGCAGGTGTATTGCGTCGTGACCCAATGGCAATGTGGCCATTCTGTGGATACAATATGGCTGATTATTTTAATCATTGGCTAAATATGGGCAAAATGATGGAAAACCCTCCAAAGATATTCTTTGTAAATTGGTTTAGAAAGGATGAAGGAGGAAATTTCCTCTGGCCTGGTTTTTCTGAAAATATAAGGGTTTTAAAGTGGATTATTGATAGGACAAAGGGTAAGGTAGGGGCAAAAGAAACACCGATTGGACTTATTCCAGATTTTAAAGACCTTGACCTTAGAGGGCTTAATATAAATGAAAAAGGGCTATTTAAGATAGATAAAGATGAATGGCAGAAAGAGCTTGCAGACATAAAGGCATTTCTTACCCAATTTAAACTTGCTGGCTGGATTGAAGAAGAATACAAAGCCCTTGCAAGCAGACTAGCAAAATAATATAGAAATTTGGTTTTTCGTAAGTGTTTAGCTCCTATGTAGTTGTTTTTTATCCCTAAGAATGCTGTAAACACAAGGGAAAATATCTTCGTGGTTCTAAATACATACAAAGAAGCCAATTTACCACAACCCCAATTTGAATTTACTACATTTTTTACAATAATTTTTCCAAGGCCAAAGAAAGATAAACTGGGGGAGAAGCCAGGGAGAAAATATTGCGTCTTATACAAGAAAAACCAGCAATAACAAAGGATGACAATTATTTAAGTAATCCGAGCAAACAGGCACAGGTCAAAGAATACGAGCATCAGATTGACCAGATGGTTTATGAATTATATAATTTAACTGAAGATGAAATAAAAGCAGTTGAAGGAAACAATAAATGAAAACATTAGAATTATTTTCAAAAAATGCTATACAGATTCCGCTTCAAACAACATGGTATTTGACTGATATAAGTTATATGCAAGGGTTACAGGAATTGTATAGAAGGCAAATTCCTCAAAAATTAAAAGCTCTGCGCGAACATGCACTAATTGAAAGTGCGGTATCATCAAATCGTATTGAAGGTGTTGAAGTAGATAAATCACGAATACAAACTTTAATTTTTGGAAAACCGGTGCTTCGTGATAGGAACGAGGAAGAGGTTCAAGGATATAGGGATGCTTTGAATCTTATTCACAACCAGACAACAAAATTGTCAATTTCAGAAAAAACAATATTGCAACTACATTGTTTTTGTCGGGGTGATATATGGGATGCTGGAAAATACAAAGAAAAAGATGTTGATATTATCCAGAAATATTCAGATGGCAGACAACGCATACGATTTAAAACAGTATCACCGTATAAAACACCAATGATGATGAAAAAGGCAATATCATTATGGCAGGAAGGGATGCAAGAAAAATGGATACATTCAGTTATACTTTTGGGAGCATTAAATCTGGATTTTTTATGCATTCATCCATTTAGGGATGGCAATGGTCGTGTCTCACGGTTATTACTTTTATTAAATTGTTACCACATTGGAATTGAAGTAGGACGGTATATTAGTATTGAACGCTTAATAGAAAATAATAAAGATAGATACTATGAGACACTTGAAGAAAGTTCTTTTAAGTGGCATGAAGGAAAACATAATCCCTGGCCATATCTTAATTTCCTTTTATTTATAATGAATTCCGCATACAAAGAGTTTAAAGAATGTATTCAGACAGTTAAAGAACCAAAAGGAGCAAAAACCGAAATGATGTATTCTATAATAGAAAAGCAAAAGTTACCATTCACTGTTGCTGATATTCAAAAGCAGTGTCCAGGGATAAGTATAGATATGATTCGGCATTTACTAAAAGAATTAAAGGCAAATGGGAAAGTGAGATGTCTTAGAAGGGGTAAGTATGCACAATGGGAAAATGTTTAATTGGGTAATGATAATTTAATTGGGTAATTTATTAGGTAATATCTCTGTAAACAAAGGTCAAAGACTACGAGCGCCAGATTGACCAGATGGTTTATGAATTATATGGATTAACCGAAGAAGAGATTACTATAATGGAGGGTAAGAAATAATTGACCTGCTGTTATATCACAGGTAATATCTCATAAAATTTTTTCTAATGAACGGTATTATTCTTGCGAAGGAAAAAAGTCAAAGGCTTTCCTGCAATAAGGCTCTTATTGAAATTGAAGGAGAAGCCCTAATAGAAAGGCTAATAAAAATTATCAAGCCATATTGCAAGGATATTTTGATAATAAGCAATGATGAAAGGCTTTCCCAATTTGGAAAGAGGTTTTGTGATATATATAAGGAAAAAGGACCAATCTCTGGGCTATACACAGGGCTTTATTATTCAGATTGTGAAAGAAGCCTTATCCTTGCCTCTGATATGCCATTTTTGGAAAAAAACCTTATTGAACACATAAATATAGAAGGCAATTTCCAGGCAATTATTCCAACAATAGATGGAATTCCAGAGCCCCTTTGTGCAATATATTCAAAAGAAATTATTCCTTTAATAAAGGAGCAAATAGAAAATAGCGAGCTTTCCCTTAATTCCTTAATAAAAAGGCTAAATGCAACATATATAGATTGCAATAAATTTAGGGATTGCTTTTTTAATCTAAATACACAAGAAGACCTTAATTCCTTCCAAAATGGGTTGTGAGGGAGAGGTTGTGGGTTTCTCCGAGAAAAGAATAAGGAACATAGCTATAATTAAGATTGAATGTATTTATCCTGATTCCAAAGCCTCCAGTAATGCCTACGCCAAGGTCTTTAAAGACTTGGGAATTAAAGCCAGTCCGCAGGGTTAGGTTTTTATTAGCACCCCATTCAAAACCGTATCTTATCTGATAATTGTTATCCTTTGGTTTTACAAAATCCAGGCTAAAGATAATCTTCTCTATTGGGAAATAGGCAAAACCTACCTTTAATGTAAGGGGCATTTCATCTTCTTCTTCAATAAATTTTGTCTTTCCTCCTAAATTCTGAAGGACAATAGAGAATGCCATTTTATCCAAAGATTTTGGTTTGTAAAGCTCTCCAATATCAAAGAAGAATGAATGGCTTTTTTCTTCTTCTATCCTTTGGTTTATCCATCCGCCTACTATCCCAAAATAATTGCTCCTTGTAAGCCTCATTCCATAGCCAATCCTTATGGATAAATCCATTGCATCAAAAAATTCTCCGCTTTGGGATGTATCAACATCCTTATATAATGGAATTTTGTCTGTTTTAAGATAAAGCACGGATAAACCAAAGCCAGAATTTTCTGATATTGGTGAGCAATAGCCAATGATACCAAACTTTGTTTTATCAATCCACGATGCAGCTGATGCTACACCCTCGGGAACTTTTAATTGGGAAAGTCCAGCTGGATTGTAATATAGGGCAGATAAATCATCAGAAACAGCAGAGAATGCACCACCAAGGGAAACAGGCCTTGGAAGGCTATTTATCTTTAAAAATGTTGCCCCACACACACCCTCTGAATAATCAGCAAAGCAAGAAAAGGAGAGCAAAACAAACAAAAATAGACTCCTGACAGACTCCAGACTCCAGACTCCAGACTCCTGACTTATCTTCATTTTATAATTGCAAACCTCCTGATTATTTTTTCCTTTCCATCGTCAATTATGGCAAAATATACACCCGAGGATACCTTATCTCCCTTATTATTTAATAAATTCCATTCCCATGGAGTATCAACTTCTTTTCTAAATACAAGCTCTCCAGCCATATTAAATATTGATATAGTAACATGACCGTTTAAACCCTCAAATGCAATGTTCTTGCCACTATGCTTGTCTGACTTCCAAGGATTTGGTTTAATAACAACATTCTTATTGGAAAGCCCAACCGGAGAGCCAATACCATAGATAGAGAGGGAATTAAGTGTGCATTGGACAGTATTATTTGCCGTGTCAACAATTTGCTCTCCTTGGACAAGAACCCATTGGTCATTAACCAGCCGGTAGATTCTATATGAAAGGTCATCTGTTTCATTAGAGGAATCTGGGTCAGGATAAGGAAGGATAAGGGTAATGGGTTTTGTAGGTTGTGTCCCTGCATCATCATATTCTTGTGGAATTGCAAGTTCTTGTGGAATTGCAAGCAATTCATAGGAACAAAGAACTGAATTAAGGGGAGGGGATGCAGATTTTATGTTGATATTTTTTTGTAATATTGTAAATGTAATGGTCTCGTAAAATGTGCCCTTTGGAATTATTATCTTAATCCCTCCAGAGACTATGGAAGAATCCAGAGAAGGAGATACAACACCTCCACCATCAACAACCTTTATCCCATCTGATGAGCTTGTCCAATTTCCAAAACCTGCATTATTCCTTGCCCTCACTCTATAGGAATATGTTAAACACTTTGTTTTTCCAGATATTCCATAAAATTTGCTATTTCCTGTGCAAGTTGCAATTGTAGAAAAGCTTAATGTTCCTTCCCTTTCCTGTATTTCATATTCAATCAAGCCACAAGGCTCTGCTTCCTGCGGAAGGATTATCCTGTAATTTCCGTCAATAGAATAATCGTCATCAAGATTGTCAAAATCTGTGTCTTCTATTGGTCTTCCTATAAGAATTGGTGGGTCTTTTTCAACAATAATTGTTGTTAAATTTGTTATCCAGGAACCATCAGAGGATGTAATTGTTGCATAATTTGTAATTGTCCCCTCCCCTACTACCTGGGCAGAGAATGAAACTGTCTTGCTTCCCCCTACTTTAAGAACCCCTATATCCCAGGTTATTATCCCTGATGTATAGCTTCCTGTGCAATATTCGCAAGATTTTATCTTTATTGCCTCAAAAAATAAACCAGACAGGGTAATGATATAGCCATCGCAAGAAATTGTAAATCTATCATTCTCATAGCTAATTTTACAATTTGCCTTCTTGTCATTATTTATCTCATTCATCAGGGATTTTATTGTTGGGTAATTTAATGTATTTATCGGTAATGACCTATATGTCCCATAATTTGTTCTGATTTCAATTATTCCATCTACATTAAGGCTATTCCATCCATTTATATCATCAAGGTCAAGAATAGCATCACCTACTATAATTTCATCCTTGCTCCTTATCCTTGAAACAGAAAGGCTTGGACTTAATTGGTCAAAAACAAAAACATTGCTTGCATCCATATTTCCATTATTTAAAACAAAAATCTCATACCTTAAAATATCCCCAAGGCTTACAGGCCCCTTTGGAAATACATCCTTTGTTGATAAAGAAAGGTTTGAAGCACTCTCTATGGTTATTGTTCCTGCAGATATTTCAAATCTTGTGATATTCTTTGCCTCTATATAGGCATTATTTTTGATGATAATTTCATTATCCAATGTAGGCTTAAGTCTAGCATTAAATGTTATACTTCCTACCTCATCAGGCTTTAGCTCTCCCAGATTCCATATAATCTGATGGTATAATGGAGAATAAACCCCATTATTTGATATAGCTGATAAATTCTCTATGTATTTTGAAAGGCTCTCTGTAATCATAAGGTTGTAGGCGCTTCTACTTCCCTTGTTTTCATATGTAATGCAATAAGCGATATTTTCCCCCGGCTTTGCTTTGGTATTTGTAAATGTAGCCCTTTCTATTCCAGAAAGATTGGGTGCTTCAACAAAAATGGATGCTGTTGCAATTATAGCTGGATTGGAAATTGTCCCAAATATATTTAAGATTTTTGCATTTGGACAATTGGGATTTACCTTTAATTTAAATGTAGCTGAGCCAGCCGATAAACCATTAAGCATTGCAATAGAAATTCCAGAGAAAATGGGTGAAGAACTATTAACATCAGAAATTGGGACTTGATTATGCCAGGTAGAATTTGGAATATATGTTGCAAGCTCATCCTTGCTTACTTGGATAGTCAAAGATGTTGCAGGAAAATCACCACTATTTTTGTATGAGATGTTATACCCTATCTCATCACCAAGCGTTACCTTTGAAATCTGTGGCTTTATCTCTAAAGAAAGAGATGAAGGGCTACCTGTCTTATTTACTAAAATATTGCTTCTACAGGTTGGATTGTTTATTGCCTTTATTTCAAGCTGGGCTTTTATTGTTTTTCCCCTTTCAGAGGGTGCTTGATAATTATAGGTAATTACCCCCTCCCCTCCCCTTGCAATTGTTCCCAAATCAAATGTATCAATTGGAATATCATTTATCAATAAAACCAAAGATGTAGAAATTGCATCCTTTTTTCCCTTGTTTTTATAAGAAATTGTATATGTTATTGTTTGTCCGCAGACAACCATATCTTTTGGATTCTGGGATATTCTGCTCTCAAGGGATGGAGCATTTCCAAAGATCAAAAGCCTATTTTCTGATATTGCATATATTTTAGAATTGGCAATAGAACAAGACCTTGCATCTATTTCATATTTCCACAAAATCTCGCCATTATTGGGGTCTAATCCATAGATAAATCCATCTTGGCAGGCAAAAAATATGGCATTATTAGAAATAGCAATTTGACCTATGATTTTTCCTCCTGTTGGAAATTCCCATTTTATTGTGGTTGGAGAACCAGGGGATATTGCATAAAGCCTCCCCTGCTCTGCTCCAATATAGAGTGTATCATTATAAATAGCAGGGGTTAAACTTATAGGAGAGCCTAGATTAAAGGCTAAAACATCAGATGTTGTTGTTCCAGCAAGCCTAATTCCATATACCTTTCTATTTGCTCCTCCAAAATATGCTATATCGTTATCAATGGCAAGAGAGGAATAAACCTTTCCATATCCACTAGAGCTTGCTATAAGAGAACCTGTAATTTTATCAATAAGATACACATAGCCACAATCTGTTGCAATATAGAGGATATTACCAAAAATAGCAGGAGATGAAGGAAACCCAATTATATCTGTCCATCCCCATAAAATTTGACCATCAAAGGCGCTTATTGCAAACATACCTCTATTTGATGAGACATAAACAATTCCCTGAGAAATTAAAGGTGATGAGATGGCTCCTCCTATAAAAGAAGACCAAATAAAGCTTCCACCTTCATTTAGGCAATAAACAATGCCATTTCCTGCTCCTATAAATATCCTATTTCCTGCTATTGCTGGCGTGGAACAAACGCTTATATTTGAGTATTCCCATATTTTCTCTCCTGTTTCACCATTAAAACAATAAACCCCCTGCGCTCCAGTATAAACTCTTGTATTGTTTATTACAGGGCTTGCAGATATATTTCCCAAAATAGAAGAAGAACCTATTAGACCAATATTTGCAAGGTCTATAAATTCAGCTGGGTTATATCCTAAATGCCCTGTATTAAAGCCAAACATAGGCCATTCATCAGATTCTACATCTATTGGAGAAACAACATATAAGGATGTTGAAATTTGTGTTTCGGTAAAATTGCTTCCTGTTATCCTTGCTAAAACAACAATTGTATCTTGTGATAATATAGGCTTCTTTACAAAGGCAGAAAATCTTTTTATACCAACCTCTCCTACCCCTACGCTTCCTATATTAAAAATAATAGGGTCAGAATTTGTAAAGTATGGGCTTGGAATTACCTTTATTGATACATTTTTTGCCTCAACATTCCCTGTATTCTTGTAATTTATCGTATAGCTTATAAACCACCCACTTGATACTGTGCCAGATGGATTAGAGCTTATTGTGCTTTGAGAAAAATCAGGTTTTGATGTGATATAGATTGATGCCTGGGCTTCTATTAAATCTGTCTCTTCAGCCTTAATAGAGGCTATATTTGTAATAATTACGCCATCCTTTGTTTCTGTTTTTATCTTAAGCCTTAATGTTATGCTTCCTTTATCTTGTGGATTTAGCTTTGAAATTGTCCACTTAATATGTGTCATTGGATTTACCGGATTTTGGTCATAGAATATTCCATTATGGCTATACCAGACAATTGCATCCTGCGGTGATGAATGGGAAACATAAGTTGTCTCGGTTGGAATTGTTTCTATTATCTCAATATTTGTTGCTTCTTTAAGATCATTTGTATAGGAAAGAATATAGGTAAGATTTCCTCCTGGATATGGATTGGAATTGCTCATATCAATAGCCTTTTGAAGGGTTAAAATGGGCATAGATGAGATATATACATAGCAGCTTGATGTCTTTGGTTCTATATTTTGTGCTGTTATTGTTGCTATATTTTCAATTAGTGTCTTATCAGGAATGTCAGTAGGTATTTTTACTTGAAAGCTTACAGAGCCCTTTTTGTCTACTGTAAGATTTGGAATTATCCATCTAATTTTCTCTGTATCGGGGCTATCAATATCATACCATTTGTTGTTATAATAGTATTGTATTGTTCCCTCTCCCTTTATGCTTCCTGTAATGTATGTAAGTGAACCTGGAATTTTATCCTCTATTACAACATTATTGACATCCTTTCCCTGTGATTTGTATGTAATGCTATATGTTAATGTTTGTCCTGGTGATGCACGCTGAGGTGATACATCCTTTTTTATGGAAAGAATTGACACTGTTCTAACAACGCTAATAAATGTTGCAGAGGATTCTTCTGCATTATCTCCTTTAATGATTGCTCTATTCTCTATGAGTGTTCCATCTTCAAGATTATCTTTAACAATCATCTTAAACGATATTGTTCCAGATTGATCTGGAGAAATGGTTGGTATTGTTATCTTAATATGGGTTATTAGATACTCGTCATTATAATTGTATGTAAGCCCATTATCATGTGAGAATGTTATTGAACCTTGTCCTTCTATTGAATCTGGGATATATGAAGATGTCATTGTTGGAAGCGTGTCTATTATTACAATATTGTTGGATGACGCATATAGGGATGTGTAAGATAGGGTATATGTTATTGTTGCACCTGGGCTTACTGTCTCTTGTCCTTCCTTTGTTATTGTTAATTGGGGTTTTGTTCTTACATTGCATATAGCTGAGGTTGTCTTTGTTTCTGCATCCTTTGCTGTTATTGTTGCCTGGTTTATTACCCTTGTATTGTCTTGCAGGTTTTTAGCTAATGCTATCTGGTATGTTAGAGAGCCTTCTTGATCTTTCTTTAAACTTGCAAATTTCCATCTAATACCTATAACAGGAAGGTAATCTAATGAATTCCATTCATTTCCATGGTTATACTCTAAAGCCTTTGCACTACCTATAATATATGAACTTGTGCTTGTATCAGGGAGATGGTCTTCTATTAAGACATCCTCGGAATCCTTGTATAATGCCTTGTATTTAATTGTATAGGTAAGGGTTGAACCAGGTGTTGTATGTTGGGGTGATACATCCTTTGTTATTACTAGCTCTGGTTTTCTTCTTACTAATGTAATACAGGAAGATGAACCAGACTCTGCATTTTCCCCTGTTATTATTACCTTGTTTTCTATTAGGGTATTATCAGGGAGGTTGTTGTTTGTTAAGAGCTTAAAGGCTATTGTTCCATTAAGGTTTGCTTCCAGGCTTCTTATCTCTATTTTTATGTGTGTTATTGGGTATAGGTCATTGGTGTTGTATGTTAAGCCATTATCATGGGAGAATGAGAAAGAGCCTATGCCCTGTATTGATTGTGGGATATAATTTGCTGTTTGGGTATTGGGTAGGGTATCTATTATTGTTATCTTGTTACTATCTGCATAAAGGGATGTAAAGGATAGGGTGTAGGTTAGGGTTGCACCTGGGTTTATCTCATCTTCTCCTGTTTTTGTTATTGTTAATTGGGGTTTTGTTCTTACATTGCATATAGCTGAGGTTGTCTTTGTTTCTGCATCCTTTGCTGTTATTGTTGCCTGGTTTATTACCCTTGTATTGTCTTGCAGGTTTTTAGCTA
>JBFMDZ010000003.1:0-20486 GCA_040753555.1 bacterium | reverse complement strand
GGTATCTATTATTGTTATCTTGTTACTATCTGCATAAAGGGATGTAAAGGATAGGGTGTAGGTTAGGGTTGCACCTGGGTTTATCTCATCTTCTCCTGTTTTTGTTATTGTTAATTGGGGTTTTGTTTCTACATATATTACTGAAAGTAATGTTTTTGTCCCAAGGTCTTTTGCTGTTATTGTTGCTATGTTCTCAATAACGCTCTTATCTAAAATCCCTTCATTTAGCTTTATAGAAAATGAAGCAGAACCTATCTCATCCTTTGCAAGATATGGAATTATCCATCTAATTCTTGTTGTATCTGGGCTATCAATACTCCACCAGCCATTATTGTAATAATATTCAATTGATGCACCCCCGCCATTTGCACTTTGAAACACATAACTACAAGAACCAGGAACAGCATACTCAATGACAATATCCTCTCCATACTTTTCTAATACATTGTAGGTAATCGTATATGTAAGCATCTCCCCTGGCTTGGATATAACCTTATTTGGTGTTATAGTTCCCTTAAGAGCAGGATGCCTGAATACAGGTAAAGAAAGGTAGTTACTAAAAATAGGAATAATCTCTTCTTTGCTCTCACAAGAGGCATTGGTTGTAAAGAAATCCCCCTGATATTTATCCTCTAGCCTTAAGCTAAAGGTAAATGTTTCTGTAGCAAGAGGAGAAAGTGTTGAGGTAGAAAAAGAAATCTCATTTATTTCTGGATTAAAGCTTCCTCCAGAAATATATGATACACCATAAGGAATTTTAGTCTTAATAACAATATTATTTGCAGAGATATTTCCTTTATTGCTTATTGTTAATGTATATGTTGCCAAATCGTTAATCCATATCTTGTTTCTATCACAAGAAATGTCTAAATAAAGGTCTACATTGCCAGTATTATTAAATATAAGGATGTAACCCCCCTTTGTTGAAAGAATAATATCCTCCTTCATATCCCCCGTAAAGTCTGAATAGGCAAAGGAGATTCCTTCATTAAACATCATTATCCCCTCTGTCAATGAGGGGCTTCCCATTACACCATTGTTTAAAAAGAGAAATCCGCCATCCTTTGAACCTACAAGGATATCAAAAAGCCTATCTTTATTTATATCCAAAACAAAAGGCCTTGCATCCCTACCCACTTTAAGATTTCCTGATGGAAGAGAAATAGGAATTCCAGAGTTAAAAGATAATGTTCCTATCCCTTTAGAAAACCAAACCTCTCCCTCACTATTTCCTATTAGTAAATCTATTTTCCCATCATCATCCCAATCAAATAAAGAGGGAGCGCTATTAAAACCAACATCAATAGGAATGCCAGAAGCGGTAAGGTATATTGGAAGACTAAATAAGGGTGCATCATCCGAACCAATATTTTTATAGAATAATACATAGCCTTCGCTGTTTCCAGAAATTAAATCCTTGTTCCCATCTCCATCAAGGTCATAAATGAACGGGGTTGCATTATATTCTACATCCAATATAGAGGTAATTGTTCCACTTGTTGTATATAGAGCAAATCCACCATTGAACATTGGAATTACCTCTCCCAAATTTCTGTAAAGGTATACCTCTCCCTTATTTGTTCCAATAATCAGGTCATTCCTTTTATCTCCATCAAAATCACAAACAAACACAGATGGATCTATACCTTGGTTTATATCAGATGAAGGACCAGGCATTTTATAGGAAAAATTAAAATTAGGCGGCTCTGCAAATGTCTTCTTTGTATTCAAAAATACATCTATACTTCCGCCTGCCTCTCCTACTACAAGGTCATATCCGCCATTTCCATCAATATCAGAAACAAAGGGAGATGCCCTAAATCCAACATCAATATCCATTCCAGAAACCTTGATTTTTTCTCCCTTTCTAAATGACCTTGTTGTTCCTGTTGCAGGCTCTTGCTTAAAAAACCAGATATATCCAAAATTATCTCCAGCAATAAAGTCTTTTATTCCATCGCCATCCCAATCAATGAAGTATGGAGAAGCATTCTCACCAACATCCAATGTATCAGTTCCCACCACTATCTTCTCTCCATCTTTGCTAAACGATGGCTCGTCATCACAACCCAAATTCTTATAAAACCATATTCTTCCAAGCTCATCTCCTACTAAAAGGTCTCTTGCTCCATCCTCATCAAAATCAGAAAAACAGGGAGAAGAATTTGCCCCCACATCTAAATCTTTGTCTTGAACATAGTATGCAGAGACATTTACTACACATACACCTTCCTCCTTATCAGCAATTAAGGCATAATCTCCATATAAACTAATTGAAACTGCCTCCCCTGGTGTATCATAGCCAACCTCCTCTTCTAGATTATTCCAGGGCTCATTAGGGTTATTAATCTTCAAAACACGCATTCCACTAGCTCCATCAGCAACAAATGCATAGTCTCCAACACGAGAAAGCACTATATCATTAGCATATGAGGTATCCTTAAGGATTGGTTTATAAATAACCGTATTACCCCAATCTGCCCCACTTTTCTCATAACAGACAATACCTGGAATACCAGATGCAATAAAAAGATACCTATCCTTAAATACAGCAATTCCCGACATATCACATGCTCCTATACCTTGTGGCTTTACATTCCATTTATAAATAAAGGCATCAGGATTAGGACCGCTATCATCCAGGCGAGAAACATCTACACTAACACAATGGATTCCAGCTGCACCTACTCCCAAAATAATATATCCATCTAAATAAAGTACATTGGAACAATTTCCCTGGGTAATAGGCTCATGAGTATACAATCCCTGTCTTACAGTTACAGGTGCTCCTGCATAGGATTTAATCGCATCTTGTGTATTCACTACCCATAACCCTTTGTTTCCATTGGCAATGTAAGCCCACTCATCTACGACAATAATTCCACGGCATATCCCTGTATTATTACCCTTATAATTTGCAACTACAGTAGGCTTGCTTGGATCAGAAATATTTAAAATAAGCAAACCCTCTGCACCATTTGCAATATAGGCATATTCTCCCTCTACATATACATTATTAACTACCCCTTTGTCAGGGTCGTAGGGTTTTCCACCAAATAAGCTAGGGTTGTTAATATTGCTCTTAATATCATAAATAGAAAGGCCAGCCAGACCCTGGGTAACATAGGCATAACCACCAGAAACAAAAACATTGTCGACAACGCCCAGATTTCCAAATTTTGTAACAAACATTGTTCCTGCTGTAAGTTTCTCAGGACAAAGCAAATATGGTGAGACATTTGTCCCTAAAACTAGATATACCTCGCCACTAGCACAACCAACTAAAAGGTCAATGATTCCATCCCTGTTGTAATCTGTAAAATAGGGCTTTGCGTTTTCTCCTACATCAATTGTAATCATGTCTGTTCCTGAAGCATATTCAAGGAGGGTATAGGTTGAAAATTGAAATTGTGGCACAAAGGGATCAGCTGGAATATACCCTTGTGGATAAACCTCTCCGCCCTTTAATTCACAAGGAATTTCATAGATTGCATGGTTTGAGCCATAAAGAATACCTTGCAAAACAAGGGAATTTGGGCTATCCTCTAAAACCTCAAATCTAATATTATCAACCAAAGTTCCTGTGCCTGAAGTTAAGCTCGGTAAGATAAAATTTCTTATCTCCAGCTTTCCTTGCTCTCTATCAATTACAAGCTCAGAACCCCAATTCCCTCCACCAAGAAATCCTCCCTTTGTAGGTGTGCCTGAAGGAGAGATATTAACCTTTTTTGGATCAAAAAATAAAGTTAGATTTAGAATTGCCAAATCCTCTACATTCTCTATATCTACATCTATATTAAACCAGGAGCCTATACCAGAAGAATATGTTACAGAGGGTGTAACCTTTACCTTCGTAGGATAAACAGAGGCAGAGGGGACATAATTATTGGCATAAAAGCGAATATAACCATCCTTATCTCCAACCAAAAGATCTTTCTTTCCATCATTATTCCAATCATAAAGCACAGGAGAAGGAAACCAATCTACGCCCTCCTTTCCTAATTGAAGAACATTTGAGGTAGCTGTAGAGGAGTAAGAAGAAAACACAGGCATCTTCCCCTCCCCTGCTTTTGCCAGAAAAACAAAGAAAATAAAAAGCTTTAGATATTTTTCAACAATGCCTTTATTACTTTTCATAAGCCCATTGCTTTCAAATTACTATATTTCTTTTTTATATATCGGCATTTTTTAGAGAAACCTTTAGAGTTTATTTAATAATGGCAATCTTTCCTATAGCCTTTTGCTTTTGGTTGTTGGTTATTAGATAGATATAGACGCCAGAAGCAACAGGATTTCCTTGCTTGTTCTTCAGTTTCCATTCAACCCTGCCATTTGTATTTGTGTATTCTTGCTCAAAGACAAGCTCTCCTGCAATGTTATAAATTCTAATCCTGCATTGGTCTGTAAGGTATAAAAAGATAATCTCTGGATATTGCTTGCAGGGGTTGGGATAAACTATAACAGATTTAAGGTCATTAGCTGGCAATGTTTTTCCCAATATTGCAATTAGGCTAAGATGGGTAAGTGTTCCATAAATAATGTTGTTTTGTGTATCAACCCAGGAACAAAGGATTTCTTCCCAACTTATGCCGTTAAATGTGTAGAGCTTAAGGGTTGACTCATCTACATTGCCCAAATTCAGCTCATTATATGGCACAGAAACAAAAATAGTAAAACTTTCATGAAATTCTGTATTTGATGAACCAATTATTCTAACATCAATACATAGACCAATTGCTCCAGCTGGCCTGGTAGTAGTAAATGTAGGATAATCCTTTGCATTAGTGATAACTATTCTGAATGCTTCTGTTAAAGAGCCTGTCTCAATTAGAGTTATTGTCCCATCATCAGAGCCTATTGTCTGGGTTGTCTCGGGTTCTATATAAACAGTAATGGTTGCTGTTATTGCCATTGTTCCCAATATTGCTGTAATTGTTGAAATACCTCCATTTATTGAATTAGTAATGGTAAAGCTTCCATTCCAACCGCTGTTGATTGGACCTGTCTCTCTTGGATTAAGGGTTTTTGTCAAATCAGTAATGGTTGCTGTGCCATTATAGTTTGTTTGATTGTTGTATCTATCATAGGGAATAATGGTTATAGTGAATGTCCCTTTTGTCGGGATGTTGATGCTATTATGAGATAAAATAAGTTTAAAGGAATGGTAGGTTCCACTAATGACAATTACAGTGGCTGTTGCTATTTTTCCTGAATATATGCCAGTAATGGTTATTGTTCCTGCCTCTTTGGGATAGTAGATGTTCTCTGTGAATGTGCCTTTATCTGCACTAAATTCTGCTTTGGTTGTCCAGGTATTGCCTTTTGTGTCATTGGCAATGGCTGTTAGGGTTTGTGAGCCATCAGCGGTAATGCTTGTAGCTTTTGGCTCAAGGCTCAAGGATGTTATTGTGCCGTAGGAAACGGTTATTGTAATTGTATCTGTATGTTGACCATCCGTAGCAGTAATGGTAGCAATACCTGTCTTCGTTGGGTCAAACACAGTCATTGTACCATACTCTGGGGTAAAACTTCCCAAAGCAGGGTCAATCGTCCATGTTCCCGGGATATAACCAATGGTGTTTGAGGCAGTATCATAGCCTTTAATGTCTAGGGGAAGTGTATCATCGGTTGTAATGGTGGTAGTTGATACCTCTATCTTTATCCAGCTCAATTCTCCTGTTGGTGTTCCTGATTTTTCATTGGACCTATCGCATTCATTGTCCGCTTTGTCATAAGCTGATATGGCAATATAGTAGCAAATCGCATTGGTTAAACTGCCCAATGTATAGGTTGTAGCAATTGTGCCTGTATCTTGAGTTTGGGTATAACTCCCTGATTGGGTGCCATAGTAAATCCTATATCCAGCAAGATTTGTATCTGTTCCCCCTGCCCAGATAATATTGAGTTGACCATCCAGGTGTGGATTTACAATAGAAACCAGGCTTGGTATTTGTGGCATTGTATTATCAATGATCAGGGAATAGGATTGGGTTGCTGTTCCTGCATTTCCTAATGTATCTGTTAAAGTTCCTGCAATGGTATAGCTTCCTTCTGGCTTTTCATTCCAATGGATGGTAAGAGAGCCTTGCATATCTCTTCCATCAATAAGGTTTGTAATTGTTGTTTTTGTTGCCTCTGTTGTTTCTTTTGCTATTACTAATGTTAAGTTTAAAGGATAAAGCTCTGTGTATGTGTAATAGATGGTCAGGCTATCCGTTCCCTGTTTATAAGCTTTAAAAAATGTTGTTGGTGTTGTAAGGCTAAGAATGGGTGGATCTTGTAAAGAAAAACCAGGTGTTGGTGTTCCTGTCTCCCAATTTATATCATCCAAACCATTGGTCTCACAATCTCCAAAGTTTGTTAAAAGAATATTTTTCTTATATAGGCTCTTTCCTGTATTGTTAGCCCCTCCTTCATCCCAGGCTAAATTATAAACAAGGCTATCTTGATAAGCTCCATCCCAGGATTTAAGATAAATAGCAAGATTCTCTTTTGGATTAGAGGTATTAAGCAACATTAATTCATCTCCCACATTGATGATATTTGCATTAAAAGGTGTATTGGGATAGATTGTTCTAAATCCTGTTGTATCTGTCCTTGCAAGGATAAGATATGAAAATGGAGGGATGGTTATGTTTGGAAGGGTTGTTTTTGCTCCCGAGAGAAATGTAGAGCTTCCAATTGAAACATTGGTAGTATTTGTATTATATAATTCAACAAACTCTACAGAAGAATCAGGGAAAGGAAAGGGATTTGGGTTTATCTCAGTTATAACTATACCATCTCTTCCCAGATTAGACCAAATATTTAATCCATTCTTTTTAGCCTCTATCTCTATATCCTCATAGACTGGAAAATTGATAAGGTCATTATAGATAAACATCCTCTTTGCCAAACCTTTGCTTAAAAGAGAAATATTAAATGTCTCGGTGCCAATTATTATAAGGGCTAGAAGCCTATTGTATATATCCCTTTGCAAATCAGGGTTTGCTGAATAAATAATATCAACATTTTTGTTTAATAAGGTATCAGAGGCAAAATTTTTTGCTTCATCAAAAAATAGCTCTCCAAACTCTGGACAATCTACAGCCAAAAGCCTGATTGTCTCATTCCCCCCATTTATCTTTGCTACAAAGCTATCACCATCAATGATATAGGTAATTGTTCCATTCTTCGTTATGCTCGTAATCTTTATAATTTCAAAGGTTGTTGTGCTAAAAAAACCATTTGTCCTTGCTGTAATTACCTTTGTTCCCAAGGTTTGGCTCTCTACAAGGAAGCTTAAAGAAAATGTTCCTAATAGACTTACCTGGGTTGTTGTTATTGTTTCCTTACTTCCAAAGTCAATGGAAATTATTGTCTCTGTTGCTGATGTATTGCCTTTAATTGTAATAGGCTCTCCAACCCCACCAGATGTTGGTAAAAGAAATCTTATCTGGAAAAAATCTCCAGCAAACTCATAGCAACCCATATCAACGATGCGAATAATCCGAAGGTTGCCCTCTTTGTCTGTTGAGGGAATTGCAATGGCTGTGTTTGAGCCTTTGTCTATGCAGGGGGAATTAGGCTGAAGGTTGAAGGCTGAAGGCTGAAATTGGGGATTAGATGAAATGTCATTTATTCCTGCAGAACAATTATAATAATTTTGTATGCCATAATAGCCATTATTCCAGAGGCAATTGTAATTTATCGTCGGGCTTCCCGAATAATTATAAACCCCATAATATCCATCCACTATCCTTCCATTCTCTGCAATAATGTTATTTTCAATAATGGGCGATGAGAACATTGTGCAAAAGATGCCATTCCCAAGATTGCCAGAAATTGTATTGTTGGTAATAATGGGAGAGCCTTTATAACAATAGATTCCATCAAAGCAATTTTTTACGATGATATTATTGACAATAAAAGGATTTCCATTTATATAAAGCCCTTGCTCTTCATTCTCTAAAATGCTGTTGCTCATAATAAATGGCAAGGAAGAAGGATCGCTATAAACCCCAGCTTTGTTATTTCCAGATATTGTATTATTAAAAATAGTGGGGTTGGCAAAATTTTTGCAATATATGCCGTAGCCATCATCACCAATAGCACCTGTTATTATAAAGGAGGATATAGATGAAGAGCCACAAACAATGCCATCAAAGGTTACAACAGGACCAGCATCAATTGGTTTTATTGTTGGTGTATTTGAGCCAATTAGGGTAATGCCTTTATTTATTGTAATTCTCTCTGGATATGTCCCTGCTAAAACACAGACAGTGCCCCCTTCCATACATTCATTTATCCCCTTTTGTATTGTCCTGAACGGGTTATCTAATGTTCCACTTCCTGTTATATCACTTCCCGATAAAGAAACATAAATTGTTGTCCATATGGTTGATGTTCCCTGAAATTCATAAGCACCCATATCAGCAATGCTATTTACTATTCTTGGATTTCCATCTTTGTCTATTGAAGGGATGTCTTGTATATTTGTCCCTTTATCTATGCAGGGTGAATTTGATAACAAGCGATAATCGTTATCCCTTACAAATCTGGGATTTTCTGAAATATCACTTTCTCCTTTAAAGCAATTGAAATAATTCTTGTTGCTATCCTCTCCATTATAAAAAACACAATTATAATTTAGCGTTGGTGTGCCAGAAAAAGATGGAGAGTTATAGATTCCATAATAGGTGCCCGATGTTCCATTCTTTGTAATAATATTGTTAGTAATTACAGGAGATGAGAGAAGGTTCAAAAAAATTCCATATTTTGTATTGCCAGAAATGGTGTTGTTGAGGATAAGGCAGGAGGAATTATAGCAAAAAATACCATCCTCATTTTCTATAATAATGTTATTAACAATAAAAGGGGTTGAATTTGAATAAACCCCAGCATACTTGTTGTTCAATATAGTATTGTGGCTTATATATGGAGATGAAGAAATTTTACAATAAATACCAGCCTCATTACCCAATATTGTATTATCAAAAATAAAAGGGGAGGCGGAATTTATGCAATATATCCCATAACCAGTAGTTCCACTACCACCCGTTATTATAAATGAGGATATAGATGATGAGCCACAAGCAGAACCACTAAATGTAACAACCGGGCCCTGGCTATTTGCCTTTATTGTTGGTGTATTTGAGCCAATCAGTGTAATGCCTTTATTTATTGTAATTCTCTCTGTATATGTCCCTGCTAAAACACAGACAGTGCCCTCTTCCATACATTCATTTATCCCCTTTTGTATTGTCTTAAATGGGCTATCTAAAGTCCCACTCCCTGCTGTATCAGAGCCGTATAGAGAAACATAAATAATAGGAAATATGGTTGGTGTTCCCTGAAATTCATAACATCCAATGTCAACTATGCCATTTATTATCCTTAAATTTGCATCCCTGTCAATTAAAGGAAGACCAGAAACATTATTTGTCCCTTTGTCTATACAGGGAGAGCCAGATATTAAATGATAATCATCTGCACCAACAAACAATGGATTTGAGGATATATTATTAAGAGAAGGGGAGCAATTATAGTAGTTATTATTACGAGACAGCCCATTATCTTTAATGTTGTTATAACTAATAGTAAGGCTTCCTGGATAAAGATAGCTGTTATTGACCCCATAGCAATCATTGCGTGTTGTCCCATTCTCTACAATAATATTGTTTGTAATAAAAATTGATGATTGGTGGCAGAAAATACCATTGCAGACACTCTTTAAAATATTGTTATTGGTAATAAAAAGTGAGGATGTTCTACAATAAACCCCATCCTCCCTATTTGCCTCTATTATATTGTTTGTAATAAATGGGGAGGATGACTTACAATATATGCCATTCTTATTTCCAAATATGGTATTCCTTGTAATATTTGGAGAAGCTCCATCTGTATGGACGCCATTGCTTGCATTATCAGAGATTGTATTATCAAAAATAGTAGGATTTGCGGAATTTTTGCAATATATCCCATAGCCATCATCACCAATAGCGCCTGTTATTATAATGGAAGATATAGATGAAGAGCCACAAACCAGTCCATCAAATGTAACCGCAGGACCTTCTGTATCTGGCTTTATTGTTGGTGTATTTGAACCAATTATGGTAATGTCCTTGTTTATTGTAATTCTTTCTGCATATGGATATATCTTCTTTCCAACAGAAATAGTTCCCCCTGATGGACAGACATTTATACCCTCCTGTATTTTCTCATAAATACCCAATAAACCCCCAGATGTTCCATAAACATAGACTAAAAGAAAAATTGGAATACCCTGAAACTCATAGCAACCCATATCAATTATTGCATTTATTGTCCTTGTGCCACCATCCTTATCTATCTCTGGAAGAATAAAACCAGGGATTGCGTTTGTTCCTTTATCAAGGCAGGGTGATGCAGAGGTAAGATGATAGTCTCCTCCTCCAATAAACAAGGGATCTTTAGAAATATTACCCTCTCCCCCATATAAATTCCCATAATTATTGCCACCACCCGCACCATTCGTCCCTACATCATTAAAAGCAATTGTAGGATCAGATGTATCATTAACATACTTATATATCCCATAGGCTTCATTACTCTCTGTGCCATTTCTAAAAATGATGTTATTAAAAATCAGAATATTGGATAATTCCAGCGAAATTCCATGGTTTGCATTTTCAATAATGGTGTTATTTACAATGGGTGAAGATGAATTGTCGCAGGAAATACCATTCAGTTTGTTTTGTCCTATTAGATTATTGACAATGGTTGAAGTTGAGGCTTCACAATAAATGCCATTTTGGATATTCCCCATAATTGTATTGCCACTAATTGTTCCAAAGGAATTAGAGCAATAAATTCCATTGTTGTTATTTGAAGAGATTATATTTCTAGAAATAATTGGGTCTGCCTCATTTTTACAATATATTCCATTGCCATTCCAGCATAATGTTCCTGTTGCACCTGTTATGGTAAATCCAGAAATCAATGCTCCATTTGCACCATTACCATCAAATGTTATTGTATTTGTATCAGAAATGCCTGCACTAATAATTGTTCCTGTTGCTACCTCTCCAATTACATTAATCTTTTTGTTTATATAAATTGCCTCAGTATAAGTGCCAACACAAACAAATACTGACTCAGATAAATTTGCACAATCAATCGCTGTCTGGATTGTTGAGTATGTCCCTGGCACATATATTGTAAAAAGTGGGGTTGGGTTAAGAAATTCATAAGCACCCATATCAACCCTACCCTGAAGTATCCTTATGTTGCCATCCCTATCTGTTGCTGGAAGACCGGCTACATTTAACCCCCTGTTTATACAAAATGAGCCTGAACCAGGCCTCTGGTCATCAGAAGAGATAAATTCAGGGTTTTGGAAAATATTGTGGCTTTGACCAGTATAGGGAAAATATGTATTTGTTCCCGTATTGCCATTGTTAAAGATACAATTATAATCAATGGTTGGGGTTCCTCCATTATTATAAACAACATAGTAGTCTCCAGCTGTCCCATTTTCAGTAAAGATATTGTTAAAAATAAGTGGCAGGCCATTATCGCAATATATAGCGGCAGTTCCTGTATTCCTTAAAATTACATTATTGACAATTAAAGGTGTTGATAATGTTCCACAAAAAATCGCTGTCTCTGTATTTCTTAAGAAAATATTATTGGCAATGGTTGGTGATAATGTCCCAAAGCAAGATATGCCATTTATATTTTCTAAAAAGCTATTGTTAATTATTACAGGAGGGGAAAAAGAGGATATGCCATTTTTATTCCCCTTGATTGTATTGCCAGATATAACAGGCTTTGCAGAATTTTTGCACAATATGCCATAGTTTCCATTTGTTATTGTAAAGGAAGAGATAATGGCATTCTCTGTAAGGCTTCCATCAAATATTATCTCATCAGAAAATAATGAAAGGTCAATTATGCTATCTATTGATTCTCCAATAAGAAATATTTTTCCTGATATATAGCAAGGAGCCTGCCAGGTTCCAGGGGGAACGGAAACAGTCCCATCTGTGGGGCAGGCGTTTATTCCCTGCTGGATAGATGAATATGTCCCAATAAGTGCGCCAGCAGGGTTGTAGACACTAATTGAGCCAAAGGTAGCGGTTTGATACTCATATGCACCCAAATCAACATTATTCCCTACACACCTTGGATTTCCATCCCTGTCTGTTGTTGAAATTCCTGGTGCTGTATTTGAACCACCCCCTATACAGGGGGAATTAGTTGATAATCTATGGTCTATAGCAGATAGAAATTGGGGGTTTATGGATATGTTCTTTCCTTGATGATAACAAGAAAAATAATGATTCTCTCCACTTGTTCCATTATTAAAGAGGCAGTTATGGTTGATGATTGGTGTTCCGCCATTATTATAGATGCCGTAATAATCGCCAGTTGTTCCATTTTCTGAAATGATATTGTTGTAGATATTTGGCAAAGAGTAATTTTGGCAAACAATGCCATTCTGGATATTCCCAAAGATTGTATTATTGGTAATATTGGGATAGATTGAACACCACCACTCGCTAAAGCAATAAATCCCAGAGGAGCTATTTTTTAAAATGAGGTTATTAACCACATTGGGCGAGGAATAAGCACAGTAAATGCCAGATTGGCCATTCCCTAAGATTGTGTTGCTTGTAATAGAAGGAGAGGCCCAGTTGCAATAGATGCCATAAGAGTTATTCCCTGATATTGTATTGTTTGTGATATTTGGAGAGGAGGAGGAGCAATAGATGCCATAATAGCTATTCCCTGAGATTGTATTGCTTGTAATATTTGGGGAAGAGGAGGAGCAGAAGATGCCATAATTTTCATTTCCTGAGACTATGTTGTTTGTGATAATTACAGATGCACCACTTTTACAAAGTATTCCATTACCATCATAGTCCCATCCATAATATATCCTTGCACCGATTATGTTAAACCCAGAGATTAAGGCATTATTTGCCGAAGTTGTATCAAAGGTTACGGTATTTGTATTGCCTAAGCCAGCGGATGTGATTGTGCATACACTTGCTCTTGCACCAATTAAGGCAATACGCTTGTTGATATAGATTGCCTCAATATATGTCCCCTCTTTGGCAGAGACTGTGCCGCCAATTGGACAGATATTCACGCCTTCCTGAATTTTTAAAACCTCCTTTATGATTAAACCTGTTGTGCCGTAAACCTTAATTGGATAAGCAGAAAACTCATAGCAGCCCATATCAGCAATCCAATTGACTATGCGTGGATTTCCATCTTTGTCAAATTGAGGAAGGGCTGGTGCGGCATTTGTTCCTTTGTCAATGCAAGGTGAGGATGAGCCAAGATGAAAATCACCGCCGCCAATAAATTGGGGATTAAGGGATATAGAGCCTATCCCACCCGTGCAATTGTAATAATTGTTATTGCCACCTAAGCCATTTCCCCAGACGCAGTTGTAATGGATAGTTGGGTTCCCGGAGCCTTCTTTTTTAATCCCATAATAGGTTGCATCCGTTGTCCCATTTTCGGTAATGATATTGTTGTAAATGGATGGAGAAGAGTTGTAGCAATAAATCCCATACTGGGTGGTATTCCTTGAAATTGTGTTGTTTGTAATATTTGGAGAGGAGAAGTAGCAATGAATCCCCTGCTGGGTATTCCCTGAAATTGTGTTGTTTGTAATTATTGGAGAGGAGGAGTCGCAGACGATGCCATATTCACCCCCTGAGATTGTATTGTTGGTGATTTTCGGAGAGGAATTGTTGGCGCAATAGATGCCACGGCTATTCCCTGATATTGTATTGCTTGCAATTTGCGGCGAGGATGAGTTGCAATAGATCCCACGCTGGTTATTACTTAAGATTGTATTGCTTGCAATTTGCGGAGAGGATGAGTTGCAATAAATCCCATGCTGGCTATTTCCCGATATTGTGTTGTTTGTAATTTGTGGAGAGGAATTGCTATAGCAGTAGATACCATTTTGACTATTCCCTGAGATTGTATTGCTTGCAATTTGTGGTGAGGAGCCATTGCAATAGATGCCATTGGTTGTATTCGTTGAGACTATGTTGCCTGTGATCTGTGGCGAGGAGCTAGAACAGAAAATACCATTCTTATTTCTTGTAATTGTATTGTTTGTGATACTCCCTAAGGAATTGCTTTCACAGTAAATGCCATAAGAAAAATCCCCTGTATGACCTGTAATTGTATTGCTTGCAATTTGAGGTAAGGAGCTGTAACAATGGATGCCATGGGTTGTATTGGTTGATATTATGTTGCCTTTTATCTGAGGAGAGGAATTGGTGCAATCAATGCCATAATTTGTATTGGTTGATATTGTATTGCTTGCAATTTGTGGTGAGGATTTATGGCAGGAAATACCATATTGATTCCCTGTAATTATATTATTGGTGATTATTGGATTGGCGTAGTTGGAAACCATAATCCCATTTGTGCCACCCCTTATGATAAACCCAGAAACAAAGGCATCATTTGCCAGGTTGCTATCAAATGTTATTATATTACCTGTGGTTGTAATGGTTGGCATCCCAAAACCTATTAGGCTAATCCTTTTATTGATATAGAGAGCCTCGGTATATGTTCCAGAATCTACGGACACTGTGCCTCCTATGGGACAGGTATTTATCCCCTGTTGAATGCTAGAGTAAGTCCCCAGAACATCCCCTGAAGGCCCATAGACTGTAACCGAGCCTTGAAATTCGCCTTGATACTCATAGGCACCTGCATCCACCTTCCTATTTATCCTTTCCTTTCCATCCCTGTCTAATAAAGGAATCCCAGGTGCGGTGTTTGTTCCTGACTCTATGCAGGCTGAGAGGGGATTTAAATGATAATCATTTTCTCCAACGAATTGCGGGTTGAGTGAAATATCAGAGCCAGAATGACTGCAATTGTAGTAATTATAACCATTTCCCCAAACATTGTTATAATTTATGGTTGGGCTTCCAGCGTCTCTATATATCCCATAGTAGCTTGCACCCATTGTCCCATTCTCTGTAATGATATTGTTGTAGATTAAGGAGAAGTCAGAAAGGCAACAAATACCATAACGGCTATTCCTTGATATTGTATTGTTTGTGATGGTTGATGTGCCAGAGGAAGAAAGTATTCCGCAGGTATTTCCTATAATGATGTTGTTGGTAATATTTGGCGATGAGTTAGAAAAATATGTGGCCGTGCTATTTTCTGATATTGTGTTGTTTGTAATAATTGGCGAGGAATTGTTACAAAAAATGCCAGAGGAATTATTTATAATTGTATTGCCAGCTATATTTGGCTTTGCTCCATTTCTGCAAAAGATGCCCTTCCCTTGGTTTGCTCCGGTTATGGTAAAGCCACTCAGGATTCCTTCTCCTCCATCAAAGGTTATTGCATTTCCATTAGCTATTCCAGCCACAGTTATTGTGCTATTATCGCCAATTATATTAAGCCTTTTGCCAACATAAACCTCTTCATAATATGTCCCTTCTCCCACAGAAACACTTCCATTATTTGCCGAGAAATCCACGGCTTCCTGAGTAGTATTATAGGGCATATATTCTGTGCCAAGCTCTATTCCTGTATAGGTTGCATTAACATAAATTGTAGTGGCTGTCTCTAATACAAAATTTGCCTTAACTAGAGAGCCTTCATCTACCCATACATTCTCGGTATATGAGCCATAGAAACCCTCTAGCCTTGCAATCAGGGTGTATGTGCCTTCGGCAACATTTATCGTATATGTGCCGTTTATATTGGTAACTGCAATGTAAGGAAAACCCTCTACACTTATCCTTACTCCGCTAATGGGAATATTTAGCCTATCTGTAGCTGTCCCTGTAAGGGTGCTGGTAGGTAAAACAGGTGGACTTCCCTGAAACTCAGAGGCACCTATATCAACAATAGCATTAGCTATGCGGGGATTTCCATCTTTATCCTTGTCTGGAAGGGCAGCTGCTGTATTCAAGCCAGCCTCGATACAGCAAGATGTAGCCATCAGGCAATAATTGTTGTCAAGCTGGGCATCTTGTGAGATGTTTCCATTTTCGCCTGTTTTATCAGGGATTCCATAGTAATTATTTAATAAATTGCCAAAGACACAGTTATATCCCGTGTCTAAAATAGAGCTTTCAGAGCGGATACCATAGCAGGCATTTGCCTGGATGATATTGTTGGTTAAGCTTCCTCGGGAATTGTCAAGGAAAATACCATGCTGGGTATTGGTTGCTATTGTGTTGTTTGTAACAATAAGATAGCCTTGAGAGGAAAGGATGCCAGAGGAATTCTTTATACAAACATTGTTTGTGAGAATACAAGAGGCATTTTCACAAGATATGCCATTTTCATTTTTTAGAACTACATTTCCTGTGATACAAGGATTAGAAAAATTTTTACAATATATGCCGCTCTTGGATGTCCCTGTTGCACCCATAATAACAAATCCCCTGATAATCCCCGTTGCATTTGCTCCCTCAAATGTTATGACATCTACATTACCCATCTCCTCTGTTGTAATTGTTGCAAGACCATTACCCGGGCCTATAATGGCAATCCTCTTATTAACCGAGACAGATTCATTATATGTGCCTGTCCCTGCAGATACAGTTCCATTTTCCGGACAGGCATTTATTGCTGATGAGAGCTTAGTATAGGTTCCCATAAAACCTCCATTTTCATCGTATACATCAACCACAGGCAAAACCCCTTGATACTCATAAGCACCCATATCAACAATGTTATTTACAATCCTTCTATTTCCATCCTTATCAGTAGTAAGCCAGGCTGGAACATAGGTATTTGAGCCTTTGTCAATGCAGGGCGATGTGGATTTAAGATGAAAGTCCGATGGGCTGGTAAAT
The DNA here is from genome assembly GCA_040753555.1 of bacterium. Classification (NCBI taxonomy): domain Bacteria; species bacterium. The sequence continues at coordinate 3,663 of JBFMDZ010000003.1, read as the reverse complement.
AGAGGGTCAGATGAGATGTCATTTAGCCCAGCCGAGCAGCCAGAAGAATAATTTTGTGTGCCAGTTAATCCATTATTCCAAACATCGTTGTAGTTAATCACTGGGTTCCCACTATATGATTCTTTATATATCCCCCAATAATTTGCAATGGTTGTTCCATTCTCGGTAATGATATTGTTGTAAATATTTGGATGGTAACCCGACCAGTAAGAACAATAGATACCATGCCTCTTATTCTTTGATACTGTATTGTTTGTAATGTTTGGAGAGGAATACCTGTCTATATGTATACCATGCTGACCGTTCTCTGAAATTGTATTGTTTGTGATTTGTGAAGAGAAATTCGCGCAGTAGATGCCACAATTGCTATTTTTTGATATTGTGTTGTTGGTAATATTTGGAGAGGAGTCGCAATAGATGCCATGCTGGCTATTCCCTGAGATTGTGTTGTTGATGATGTTTGGAGAGGAGTAGTAGCAATAGATGCCCCAGCTATTTCCTGAGATTGTATTGTTTGTGATGGTTCCTGAAGAATAATTCTCATAGCGGATGCCATTGTTGCATCCCGATATTGTGTTGCTTATAATTTGTGGCGAGGATGAGCTGCAATAGATGCCATAATAATTATTCCCTGCTGATATTGTGTTGTTGGTAATAATTGGCGAGGAGGAAGAGCAGAAAATGCCATGATTTGTTGTAATTGTGTTGTTTGTAATAATTGGCGAGGAAAAAGAACAGTAAATGCCCTGGCTGATATTTCCCGATATTGTATTGTTCGTAATGGTTCCTCCTGAAGAAGAACAGTAAATGCCTTGCTGGCTATTTGCTGTTATTGTATTGCCTGTGATGGTTGGTGTAGCAAAAGAGCAAAATATTCCATAAAGATTTCCTGTAATTGTATTGCCAGCTATATTTGGGGCTGCAGAGTTTTTGCAAAAAATACCCCTTCCTTGTGTTGCTCCGGTTATCCTAAAGCCAGATATAATTCCCCTTGTTTGCGTTCCCTCAAAGGTTATTGCATTTGCATTGGCTATTCCAACCACAGTTATTGTGCTATTATCAGCCATTAGAGCAGGGCTTTTATTATAGACATAAACCCCTTCATAATATGTCCCTTCTCCCACAGAAACACTTCCATTATTTGCCGAGAAATCCACGCCTTCCTGAATCGTGTTATAGGGCATATATTCTCTGCCAAGCTCTATCCCTGTATAACCTTGCCTAACATAAATTGTAATTGCATTCTCTAATACAAAATTTACCTCAACGCTGGAGGATACATCCACCCATACATTCTCGGTATATGAACCATAGAAACCCTCTGCTTTTGCAACTAGGGTATATGTGCCTGGAATAACATTTATACTATATGTGCCATTTTCATTGGTAATTACATAACCTATATCCTCTACCTCTACCCTTGCTCCCTTAATAGGAGCCTTCCCTACATCTGTAATTGTGCCAGTAATGACGCTAAATGTAGGTTGGCTTCCCTGAAACTCAGAGGCACCTATATCTACGATACCATTAAATATTCTGGGATTACCATCCTTATCTTTTGCTGGAATAAAAGGGGCTGTGTTTAAACCAGCATTTATGCAGGATGAAGTACTTGCCAGGCAATAATTGGCTATAAGTTGGGCATTTGCTGAGATATTCCCATTTTCCCCTGTTTTATCAGGAATTCCACAGTAATTTGATGAATTGCCAAAGACACAATTGTATTCAATGCTTGGGAAAGAGCTTTCGCAAAATATGCCATACCCTCCATTTGCCTGGATGATATTGTTGGTAAGGCTTCCTCTGGAATTGCTTTCAAGAAAAACACCATGCTGGGTATTGGCGATTATTGTATTGTTTGTAACAATGGGAAAGCCTTGAAAGGAATGGAGAGCAGAGGAATTTTTTGTAATTACATTATTTATAATCTTAGGGGAGGCGGAATTCTTGCAGTATATTGCGCAGTTGGATATTCCGGTTGCACCCATAATAATAAATCCCCTGATCATCCCAGTTGCATTTGCTCCATCAAATGTTATGGCATCTACATTGCCCAAGCCCTCAGGGGTAATGGTTGCCGGCTTATTAGAAGGTCCTATAAGGTCAATTGCCTTATTAACCGAAATGCTCTCATTGTATGTCTCGCTTTCCGCAGATACAGTTCCATTTACCGGGCAGGCATCTATTGCCTTCAAAAGCGTGGGATAGGTTCCGATAAGGGTTCCCGTTGCACTATATACTGTAACCACAGGCAAAACCCCCTGATACTCATAAGCACCCATATCTACAAAGCCATTTTTTATCCTTGGGTTGCCATCCTTATCTTTTGCTGGAATCCCAGCGGCTGTGTTTGTGCCAGAGTCTATGCAGGGTGATGATGCCCTTAAATGATAATCATCACCCCCTATAAAGTAAGGATTCTTACAAATGTCATTTGGCCCAGGCGAGCAGTTAGAATAATTTTGTCCGTTCCCCCAGACACAGTTGTAATTGATGCCTGGACTTCCGCCACTATTATAGATGCCGTAATAACCATTCTTTGTAATGATATTGTTGTAAATGGAGGGCGAGGAATTGTTGAAGCAATAGATGCCATAGCCATTCCCCGATATGGTGTTATTGGTGATATTTGGAGAGGAGGAGTCGCAGAGGATGCCATAGTTATAGCTAGCCACTGAGATTATATTGTTAGCGATTATTGGGTCTGCACTGCCTGTGCACCGTATCCCATATGATGCCCACCCACTTATCCTAAACCCCGAGATAGAAGCACCATCAGAGGCATTGGCCTCAAACCTTACTACATAGTTACTATTATAGCTAATTGTAGGTGTGCCAATGCCAATAAGGTTAATTTTTTTCTGGACAAAAACATACTCATTATATGTTCCACCCGAAACATAGATATTATCCCCATCACTTGCCGCACTTACTGCATCTGAAATTTTTGTATAGCTTCCTGGCACATACCAATCCTTTGCCCAGCAGGCATTCCCTAGCAAAAGCCCAAAAACTAACCATCTCTTCATAAACCCTCTAATGTAAGTATCCTACATTTAAATCAAATTATCAAGCAAAATTTGCAGTAGCAATTTAGCATAATAGAGCCATAGCTCCCTTATTATTTATCGGCATTTTTACAAAAATCCTTAAGACTTATTTTTAAATACTTGAAATTCAATTGATTTCCATAATTTCTTACTTAACTTTGGCTTTCTTTGCAAATTTCCTTGCAAAATTACAAGGCTTTATTGTAAAATATCTTTATGGCAGTATTAGAACTAACCCCTTACATTAGAAGGGAGATTGAGGATATTGTTGATAAGCGAATAAGGGAAGTCCATGTTACAAAGGAAGACTTTTCTGAGCTTAAGGGGATTGTCCGAGAGCTTGCAATTATCCAGAAAGAAAGCGAGAAAAGGCTTAGAGGGGTAGAAATAGCAGTTTCCGAGCTTGCCGAAGCCCAGAAACGGACTGAAACAAGGGTTGAGGAGCTTGCAATTGCCCAGAAAGAGCTTGCCGAAGCCCAGAAACGAACTGAAACAAGGGTTGAGGAGCTTGCAATTGCCCAGAAAGAGACTCAAAAAGAGATTAGCGAATTAACCAAAGCCCTTGAAAGAACAAATACCAATGTAGGGGGCATTGGAGAGACAATGGGATATG